>CANQOJ010000127.1 GCA_947625455.1 uncultured Clostridia bacterium
CGAGCTTTCTGACCTTTATGTCCCTTGCCTGCGGTCTTTCCGTTTCCTGAGCCGTGACCTCTGCCGATACGCTTTACGTCCTTTGTAGAACCTGCCGCGGGAGCTAATTCGTGAAGCTTCATATTTTTTTGCACCCCATTTCTGTTGGTCGGTAAGCTTTTCTCTTACCGCCGTTATTGTGTAATTTACGCTTCTTCAACCTTTATAAGGTGAGCAATTTTCTTGATTTTTCCCTGTGTAGCCTCGTTGTCAGGCTGAACCGTTACGGAATTTATCTTGTGAAGTCCGAGAGACTTTGCCGTAGCGATCTGGTCTTTCTTGCAGCTGTTTAAAGAGCGTACAAGAGTAATTTTCACATTTGCCATTTCAATTACCTCCTATGCCCTTTAATCAAAGCTCTTTTACAGACTTGCCTCTGAGCGCGGCAACTTCTTCCGCTGTTCTCAGCGCGGTAAGACCTGCCATTGTAGCTCTTACAACGTTGCAGGGGTTGTTGGAGCGCAGTGACTTGGTACGGATATTCTTAATTCCTGCCATTTCAATCACCGCACGAACGGGACCGCCCGCGATAACGCCCGTACCCTCCGGTGCAGGACGCATAAGCACAGCGCCCGCTCCGAATTTACCGGTTATCTCGTGGGGAATTGTCGTTCCCTTTAAAGCTATCTTGTGAAGATTTTTCTTTGCGTCCTCAATTCCCTTGCGGATTGCGTCGGGAACTTCGTTGGACTTTCCCATTCCGAATCCCACGGTGCCTTTTCCGTCGCCGACAACGACAAGCGCCGAGAATTTCATTATACGACCGCCCTTAACCGTTTTTGATACGCGGTTTATAGCGACTACCTTTTCAGCAAGTTCTTCTGTCTGCTGTTCGTGTTCAAATTTAGCCAAAGTCTTGTTCCCTCCTTATCAGAAATTAAGTCCGCCCTCTCTTGCGCCTTCCGCAAGAGCAGCGACTCTGCCGTGATAAACATAACCGCCTCTGTCGAAAACAACATCGGTTATTCCTGCTTTTTTAGCTTTCTCGGCAACCATCTGTCCGACTTTCTTCGCCGCTTCGCAGTTGCCGCCGTACATACCGAAATCCTTTTCAGAGGAAGACGCCGCCGCAAGAGTTTTTCCGTTTACATCATCGATTATCTGCGCATAGATGTGCATTGAAGAACGGAAAACACAAAGTCTGGGGCGCTCCGGCGTACCGCTGATTTTACCGCGAACGCGCTTATGACGGCGCATTCTGCTTTTGTTCTTATCAATCATTTTAACCATTATTGATACTGTCCTTTCAATTACTTCTTGCCCTTGCCGGCTTTGCCTTCCTTACGGCGGATATGCTCTTCAGCATACTTTATGCCTTTGCCCTTATAGGGTTCGGGAGGACGCTTTGAGCGAATTTCTGCCGCGCACTGTCCTACCTTTTGCTTGTCAATTCCGGTAACGACAATCTTGTTGGGGGACGGTACTTCAAGCTTGCAGTCGTCTGTATCGGAAACCACTACCTTATGTGAAAAACCGAGGCTCATAACAACGTTTTTGCCCTGCTTTTCGCAGCGGAAACCTACGCCGTTTATCTCAAGTTCTTTCTTAAAGCCCTCCGTAACGCCTACAACCATGTTGTGGATAAGCGTTCTTGTAAGACCGTGGAGTGATTTTGAAAGGTTCTCGTCGTCGGGACGCTCAACCGTAATGAACGCGCCCTCGTGAGAGATTTTCATAAGATGATTAAATTCCTTTGTAATAGTGCCCTTAGGTCCCTTTACGGTAACAACCGGTCCGTCGATTTTTACGTCGACTCCCGCAGGAACAGCAACAGGCATTTTTCCTATTCTTGACATATTACCATTCCTCCCCTTACCATACAAATGCGAGGACTTCGCCGCCGACATTCAGTTCTCTTGCTTTCTTGTCGGTCATGATGCCCTTTGAGGTGGAAATAATCGCAATTCCCAGACCTTTCATAACCTTGGGCATATCCTTGCAGTTTGAGTAAATTCTAAGACCGGGCTTTGATACGCGTCTTAAACCGGTTATAACTCCGGACTTGCTATCCGTATACTTAAGCGTGATTTTTATAACACCCTGCTTGTTGTCGTCCTCAACCTTGAAAGACTTGATATAGCCCTCGTCAAGCAAAATCTGCGCGATTTGCTTTTTGAGGTTTGAAGCGGGAATGTCAACAGTGGGGTGCTTGGCGGAGTTGGCGTTACGTATTCTTGTAAGCATATCCGCGATTGTATCTGTAATCTGCATTCATTTACCTCCGTAAAGATGAGCCGTTACGAAGTCTATCCGAAGCCTTGCTCCTCACTTCGTCGTACTCACATATTCTCCATTAAACAGCCGAACTTTAACAGTCGCCCATTCGGCGAGGGATTTTGCAGAAGCTGTACTTAAATTTACCAGCTTGCCTTTTTAACTCCGGGAATTTGTCCCTTATACGCAAGCTCTCTGAAGCAAATTCTGCATATGCCGAACTTACGCATATAAGCGTGAGGTCTGCCGCATATTTTGCAGCGGTTGTATGCTCTTGTGCTGTACTTCGGAGTTCTCTTCTGCTTTTCTTTTAAAGAAGTTTTAGCCATAACTCTGATTTCCTCCGTATTTACTTCTCAAAGGGAGCGCCCATAAGTTTAAGCAGCTCTCTAGCTTCTTCATCGGTTTTCGCGGTCGTTACGAAGTTTATGTCCATACCGCGTACTGCGTCGATTTTGTCGTATTCGATTTCAGGGAAAATCAGCTGCTCTTTAAGTCCAAAGGAATAGTTGCCTCTGCCGTCAAACGAATTAGCGTTTATTCCTCTGAAGTCGCGTACACGCGGGAGTGCGACATTGAACAGTCTGTCGAGAAACTCGTACATGATGTCGCCTCTTAGCGTAACCTTAACGCCTATGACCTGTCCCTCGCGGAGCTTAAAGTTCGCAACGGACTTTTTGGAACGGCACGCAACGGGCTTCTGACCTGTGATTGCGCTAAGTTCAGCCATTACGTTGTCTATAATCTTAGCGTTTTCCTTTGCCTCGCCGCAAGCAACGTTTACAACAATCTTGTCAAGCTTCGGCGTCTGCATTACAGACTTGTATCCAAACTTCTTGAACAATGCGGGAGCAACGGTTTCCTTGTAGAAATCTTTCATTCTTGCCATTGTTTTTTCTCCTATCTGACAGCCGGGTTTTAGCGCGTTCAGCACTTCTTATACCCGACCTATCCCGGCTTATAATCAGTATTTCAGCTCTGCACCGCAGTGCTTGCAAACTCTGATTTTCTTGCCGTCCTCGATTTTGTGACCAACTCTTGTGGGCTTATTGCACTTGGGGCAAACAAGCATAACCTTGCACGCGTAAATTGGGCTTTCCGCCTGGACTCTTCCGCCAAGCTGACCTTGCTGTTTAGGCTTAACGTGCTTTGTTACCATATTTATGCCCTCAACAATAACCTTTCCCTCTTTTGGGGATACCGTGAGGACCTTTCCCTTTTTGCCTCTGTCGCCGCCCTTTGAAGGCTTGTCGCCTGTCATAAGCATAACGTTGTCGCCAACTTTGATATTCATATCTGCGGCACCTCCATTACAGTACTTCGGGAGCAAGCGACAGGATTTTCATATAATCCTTATCTCTGAGCTCTCTCGCTACCGGCCCAAAAATACGAGTACCTCTCGGATTTTTGTCCTCCTTTATTATAACCGCCGCATTTTCATCGAAACGGATATATGTGCCGTCGTCACGGCGAAGTCCCTTGGCTGAACGCACCACTACCGCCTTTACGACGTCGCCTTTTTTAACAACGCCGCCGGGTGTAGCTTTTTTGACCGAAGCTACGATAACGTCGCCGATATTTGCGTATCTTCTTCTTGTACCGCCAAGAACTCTGATACACATAAGCTCTTTAGCGCCGGTATTATCGGCAACTTTGAGCAATGTCTGCATCTGTATCATTCTTCTGCTACTCCTTTCGTAGAATTTAAAACCGCTTACTTAGCGCGCTCGATTACATTTACAAGACGCCATCTCTTATCCTTGGACAAGGGGCGTGTTTCCATAATCTCAACTCTGTCGCCCACCTTGCAGGTGTTCTCCTCGTCGTGTGCTTTCAGCTTTATCGTGCGCTTTACTATCTTCTTGTAAAGAGGATGCCGAACATTATCCTCGATTGCAACTACAATGGTCTTATCCATTTTGTTGCTTACGACTTTTCCTACTCTGGTCTTTCTAAGGTTTCTTTCCATACTTTAGTTCTTGTCCTCCTTCCTCAGTTTTCAGCAGCGGACGAAAGCTGTCTTTCGCGCTGTACAGTCTTTATGCGGGCAATATCTTTCTTTACAGCCTTAATTCTTGTAGGATTATCGAGCTGGTTTACCGCAAGCTGGAAACGGAGATTGAAAAGTTCTTCTTTCAGCTCCGCGAGCTTTGTTTCCAGCTCTTTTTCAGTAAGGTATTTGATTTCAGACGCCTTCATTAAAGCTCACCTCCGTCTTCCTTTTTGACAAACTTGCACTTTATCGGAAGCTTGTGTGCCGCAAGACGCATAGCCTCTCTTGCAACATCTTCCGAAACGCCCGCTATCTCAAACATAACTCTGCCGGGTTTTACAACCGAAACCCAGTATTCGGGCGAACCTTTTCCCGAACCCATACGAGTACCCAGCGGTTTTGTCGTAACGGGCTTGTCGGGGAAGATCTTTATCCAAACCTGACCGCCGCGCTTTATATAACGCGTCATAGCGATACGCGCAGCTTCTATCTGGTTGGACTTTATCCATGCGGCTTCGAGCGCCTGCAATCCGTACTCTCCGTTTGATACGGTGTTGCCTCTTGTGGCAACGCCCTTGCGGCGACCTCTCTGCACTCTTCTGTATTTTACTCTCTTAGGAAGCAGCATCAGTCGTTACCTCCTTCTTTTTTAACCTCTGCTCTGGGCTTGCGGGGACGGCGTTCGCCGTTATTTCTGCCCGCGCCTGCTCTGTCGTTTCTGCGGCGGTCCGAACGCTCTGTGCGCTCTGTTTTCTTTGCGGGGATTTCGCCCTTAAGAACTTCGCCGTTGTAAATCCAGACCTTAACGCCTATAACGCCGTAAGTTGTGTTTGCTCTTGCAACGCCGTAGTCAATGTCCGCGCGCAGTGTCTGAAGCGGGATAGTGCCCTCTTTGTACATCTCCGAACGTGCGATTTCAGCACCGCCGAGACGTCCGCTTACCATTGTCTTAATACCCTTTGCGCCGCTCTTCATTGTTCTGCCGATTGCCTGCTTCATAGCTCTGCGGAACGAAACGCGTCCCTCAAGCTGCTGTGCAATACTCTCCGCAACGAGCTGTGCATTCGTATCTGGCGACTTAATCTCAACAACGTCAATGTCAACCGCCTTGCCGCCGAGGAGTTTTGAAATCTCAGCGCGAAGCTTTTCGATTTCTGCGCCCTTCGGTCCTATAAGCATTCCGACCTTGTCGGTATTGATATAAATCTTAATTTTGTCAGCGCTCTTGCGCTCAATTTCAATGTTGGAAATTCCCACCGCTCTTGAAAGCAGCTGTGTGGTTTTTTCTCCTGTTGCCTTATTGAACATTCTCTTGTTCATAAGGTAATCGCGGATTTTGTAGTCCTCAACAAGCGTGTCGCCGAATGAGGACTTTCCTGCGAACCAGCGAGAATCCCAATCCTTGATTACTCCCACGCGAAGTCCGTGGGGATTAACCTTTTGTCCCATTGTAATTCTCCTCCTTATTCAGCTTCCGTAACAACAAGCGTTATGTTGGACGTTCTCTTTAAAATTCTGTGCGCTCTGCCGTGATCTTTAGGTCTGATACGCTTGAGCGTAACGCCCGGACCTACATACGCCTTGGATACTACAAGTCTTGAGGTATCCATATTGTGATTGTTCTCCGCGTTTGCAACTGCGCTCTTTAAAAGCTTTGCAAGAGGCTCGCATGCGGACTTAGGCGTGTTGTTGAGTATAGCCATAGCCGTTTCAACAGGCTTATTGCGTATAAGGTCGAGAACAATTCCGACTTTTCTTGGGGAAATGCGTACTTGTCTGAGTTCTGCTTTAGCTTCCATACTTCCCCTCCTCACTTCTTGGCAGTCGTCTTGCTGCCCGAATGACCTTTAAAGGTTCTTGTCGGTGCAAACTCGCCGAGCTTGTGTCCTACCATGTCCTCGGTAACATATACCGGAACGTGCTTTCTGCCGTCATGAACGGCAAACGTATGCCCTACGAAATCGGGGAAAATCGTAGAAGAACGGCTCCAAGTCTTCAGAACTTTCTTCTCTCCCTTTTCGTTCATCGCAAGAACTCTCTTCATAAGAGCCTCCTGCACATAAGGGCCTTTTTTAATGCTTCTTCCCATTGTGTAATATTTCCTTTCAAGTTAAGCTGCAAGTTAATGAACGGCGAAACAACTTTTACAGAGCGAAAACTCAAACACCGTTCTTATTAACAGCAACTTTCGGGTTAATGTTTTATTATTTGCCGTTTCTTCTGCGAACGATAAACTTATCGGAAGCCTTTTTCGTGCTTCTGGTCTTATAACCGAGCGCAGGCTTGCCCCACGGGGTAACAGGTCCGGGACGTCCGACAGGGGATTTGCCCTCGCCGCCGCCGTGCGGGTGGTCGTTCGGGTTCATAA
>CANQOJ010000128.1 GCA_947625455.1 uncultured Clostridia bacterium
GTATTCCTAATGCCCCGCCTACGGCAAGGGTTATAATTACGTCATTTGAAAAGGACATTTTCAGAACCTCCGTTTATCAGTAAATAGAACCGCTGTTTACAATAGGCTGAGCGTCTTTGTTGCCGCAGAGAACGACAAGCAAGTTGCTCACCATTTGCGCTTTGCGCTCTTCGTCAAGTTCGCAGACGTTGCTTTCCGAAAGCTTTTGCAGAGCCATTTCCACCATTCCGACAGCGCCGTCTACTATCTTCTGACGTGCTTCGATAATTGCCGTTGCCTGCTGGCGCTGGAGCATTGCCGCGGCAATTTCCTGCGCATATGCGAGGTGCGTTATTCTTGCTTCAATAATCTCCAAACCGGCTACTTCAACGCGCTCCTGGAGCAATTCTTTCAGCTTTTCGGAAACCTCTGTTGACGAACCGCGCAGAGTTTTCTCGTCAGTGTCCGTGCTGTCATAAGGATACAATCTTGCAACGTCGCGAAGCGTTGAGTCAGCCTGTATTGACAAAAATGTAATGAAGTTATCGACATTGAAAACAGCCTTTGCGGTATTGACAACGCGCCATGTCACCACTATCCCCACTTCGATGGGATTTCCGAGCAGGTCGTTTATCTTCTGCTTTTTGTTGTCGTGAGTCATGGTTTTAAGCGAGATTTTTCTGTTGGTATATTGATTAAAAGCAACCCCGTTTACCATCAGTGGCGCGTCTCCCGTAGCTTTAGGAGAAACGGGAACAGCGAAGATGTTCACGAAATAGAAGCCCTCTTTTTTGATTGTGCCTATGTACTTTCCGAAAAGCGTATACACAATCGCTTCGTTCGGGCGGATTATTTTAAGCCCTAAAAACAATGTCCAGCCTATCGCGAACCAGATAATGCACACTGCCATAACAACTCCGCCCAAAGCGCTCTCGCCATTCGTGCTGTCAAGCGTCATTCCTGCGAATATCACCCCGCCTATCGCGCATAAAAACAGCAGTATCGTAAGTATCAAAACCGCCCAGCCGCTTTTTGCCTTAAGTTCTTTTTCCTCGTAAATCATAGTCTTGTTGTCCATAAAATTACCCTCTTCCTATCATTATGATATCATTTTGATATCTTGAAGATATTATACAACAAAAATTTCATTTTGTCAAGGGGTTTTTTGGCAAGGGGGAAACTTTTTGAAAAAAGTTTTCCCCGTTGCCAGTTGACAGTGTACAGTGTACAGTATTCAGTAATCGGTACCGCTTCGCGGAAATTTAGATTGTTTTTAAACCAAAGAGCATAAACCTACCGTGGGTTTACGCTCTACTAAATTCAAAACAATCAAAATCGTTCACGAAGTGAACACCTTTACTGATTACTGTACATTGTCCACTGTCAACTGACAACAGAGCGTAAAATGCTTTAAAAGGGTAGAATTTAAGTCAAAACCATTTTTCCTTGTTAAGCCTTGTTTTGACCAAACTCTAGCCTCTTAAGTATCTAGCTTCCAGAAGATGAAATTTTTAAAAATTATTGACAAAATGGGAAAAAAGTGATAGAATATACACGTAAAATAAATTAAAAGGAGACTTTTTTTATGAAGAAGCAACTGGGACTTGATAAAAAAATTACAGTATTTGTCAGCGTCCTTACGGCTCTTATGCTTATTATCTCATCGGCAGTAAGCTATGTTATAACTTATAATATGGTATCAAGCGAGAGTGAGGCAAAAATAATTAACGAACTTAAACATCAGGCGTCTGTGCTTGACGACTGGATTGAGCGGCAGGAGGCTATTATATCGGATATCGCCGCTGTTACCGCAGCCCTTAAGCCCGATACCGCAGACCTTGTGTCTATACTCCAGGCATCTTGCGATAACTCAAACGGGATTATGTTCACGGCTTACGTTTCATACCCGCGCAATGAAACGCATTTTAACGTACCGACCGAACTTCCCGCAGACTTTGACGCAACGCAAAGGGGCTGGTATATTGACGCTGTTGCGGCGGGCGGTCAGCCTATATGCACTTCGCCTTACATTGACGCGGCAAGCGGAAACATGGTAATAACTATCGCAAACGCAGGTTATTCGGCAGACGGTCAGCTTTACTGCGTTGCAGGCGGCGACGTTTACATTGACACGCTTATCGGTATCTGCGAGCAGATCGACATTTCCGACAATGCATATCCGTTCCTTGTTGACGGCGACGGCAACTTCCTCGTTCATAATGACGAAGATTATCTCCCAAAGCAGGAGGGCGATGACTATACATATACAAATGTAGCAGATGTTCCTGCATATCAGGACAAAATGGATATTAACACCATTACGATAAAGAGAGATTATGACGGCAAAGCAAGGGCGCTCGGCGCTGTTGAGCTTAAAAACGGTTGGATACTCGGCTATGCTATCGACTACACGACCTATGTTCAAGGTCTTACTTCTCTTGTAATATTCCAGCTTATTATCACTGTAGCGGCGGTTGTTGTCATAGCATTTGTGAGCATTGTAGTTGTAAAGGCTTGCTTAAAGCCTGTTGACCAGCTGTCGGTTGCGGCTGAGAATATGGCTAAAGGCAATCTTGACTACACCCTCACATATCAGGGCAACGATTCTGTCGGCAGACTTAGCGAAAACCTGCAAGGCACAAATATTGCGTTAAAGAGTTATGTTGACGATATTTCAAAGAACCTCTCGCGAATGAAAGACGGCGATTTCCATGTTTCATTCGGCGCGGAATATATAGGCGACTTTGCGCCGATTAAAGACTCTATCGAGCAGATTTCACACTCAATCGGCTCTGTAATTGACGGCATAAGAGAAGCTTCAAATGAGGTAAACACGGGTGCTGAAAGGGTGTCGGAAACTGCGGCGGAGCTGTCGTCGGGAGCAAATGAACAGACCGATACAGTAAACGAGATGAGCCGCATAGCCGACAAGTTTATGTCGCTGACAAAAGAAAACGGCGACAGTGCTGAAAAGGCGCTGTTCTACTCAAACCAGACGGGCGAAGCGATAACCGCAAGCAACGAGAGCATGAAAGAACTCTTGCAGTCTATGGAACAGATTACCGAAATGTCCACGCAGATTGAGAAAATCATCAAGACAATCGACGATATTGCATTCCAGACCAACATTCTTGCGCTCAACGCTTCTATTGAAGCGGCGAGAGCGGGTACAGCGGGCAAGGGATTTGCGGTTGTTGCGGACGAGGTAAGAAATCTTGCGTCAAAGTCGGCAGAAGCCGTAAGCGGAACAACAGAACTTATTTACAGCACGGCTGAAGCAATTGAAAAAGGCTCGAAGATTGCGAATGAAACCGCGGCGTCTCTTGAAGCTGTCACCGAAAAGTCAAAAGAGGTTGACCAGCTTGTCGCAAGAATTTCCGAGGCTTGCGCTGAACAAAGCAAGAACGTTGCTTACATAAACGAGAAAATCGAAGTCATCTCAACCGTAGCGCACAGAAACTCCGAAACAGCACAGGAAAGCGCTTCTTCAAGCGAAGAACTCAACGCCCAGGCACGCACTCTCGACGCTTTGCTTGAAAAATTCAAGTAATTTGATACCATAAGGAACTAAGTACGCAAGGGGAAAACTTTTTGAAAAAAGTTTTCCCCTTGAACCCTTTTCAAAAACTTTTATTACGGCTGGTGGCGGTGAGGTAGATTTAGCAAGGGGGAAACCTTTTGAAAAAGGTTTCCCCCTTGAACCCCTTTCTAAAACTTTCATTACGGCTGGTGACTGTGGGGTTCTTTAGCGCATAAAAGGAAAACAACGTTCGGTAACGAAGCACCGCTCCGCGGCGGCGAAACCACTGCTTACGCAGTGAGTCTGCTTCTTCCAAAGGCTAAAAGCTTTTAACGGAAAGAAATTATGTTTATATTGCGAAGTTTTTATCCGTCAGGACTTGCGCTGTCAGCCTTTGGAAGAAGCAGACTTAAGGCTTTAGCCTTGTTTCGCCGCCGCGGAGCTTGCTTTGATGGCAGAAAGCGCATAATGCTTCCGGAAGCCGGACGCATTATGCGCAGATACCTTTACTGAATACAGCGTTTTCCGCAAAGCGGATAATGCGCCCATTGTCCAATGTATGCTGCACCGCAACGCCCCCGCAATTGCCAAATCCGAGAATTTTTCCGTTTTCAATGCAACTTTTGTTTACGTTAAACGGTATTATCTATGTAAAAAAAGATGTTGCGGAATTATCTGACATCTATTAAAGAAAATGTAAGAAAAAATTAAGAAAATCTTAATAATATCTTTAGAAATTTGAAAGCAATATGTGTTATAATTATAAGGAACTTAAATGCTGACAAAAATTTCAAGTTTCGACTGTTTTGCCTTTTTTTCTGCATAATATAAAAAGCTATTGAAAAATCCGACTAAATGTGATATAATGTAAGCTGTAGTTTTATGACTAAATTAAAGTATAAGTTTCAGCATTTAGGAGGAATTTATGAAAAGATTAAGCAAATTTGCAACAGCGCTTATTTGTTTTGCGGCTGTGCTTGTCATTTTCTGCGGGACGTTTCTTATTTACGTCAATATCGTTGCAAGTGATTATGACAAAGTTCAGCCGGAGAAAATTGTAGAACAGATTGTGGATAAACTGAAAAGCGGTTCAATAATGTCGGAAATTGACTTCGACAAGCTTTGCAGTAACCGTTATGAAAACAACGATCCGTCGGAATACAGAGAAAGCTACTACTCTAAAGTTGTCGGCAAAGACCTTACTTACAGAGTTTTAGCGTCAGAAAGCGGTGAACTTTCAAAGACATATGTTGTAAAATGCGGTGAGGAAAATGTTGGAAAGATAAAGCTTAAAGGTAAAAATCCTAGGACAAGGCTTTTGTTTTTCACATCTGCGGACTGGAGTCTGGAGGAGTTTATTCCCGCTTTAGCAGATACTGTGTATAATCTGAAAGTTTACTGTCCGGAGGGAGTAAAAGCGAAGATAAACGGCGTTGAACTTTCGGAAGAAGAACGCGAAGAACAGACGGGAACGCCGTCTTACGCTGTTTCGGGATTGCTGAAAGCGCCTGAGATAACGTATTTCAACAGCGAGGGCGAGGAAATTCCGTATACTGCCGAAAACAACATTGTAAAGCCCGTTTTGTATAACTACACCATTACCCTGCCGAAAGGCGTAAGCGTTCTTGTAAACGGAAAGGCAATTACGGGAACCGCAAGCGCAGGCAAAGAAGTTTTTAATGTACGGGAGATGGAAGAACCGAAAGTTGTTGTTAAAGACGGCATGGGCAAGGAGTTCAGCTACGTTGACGGCGAGAAAGTGCCGTTGTTCGGCTACAGCGTTTCTATTCCGGAAAACTGCACGCTTGCTGTTGAGGGAATGACTTTTTCAGAACCCGAAACCGTGGACAACCCCGACGCTGAACTGCTGTTGAAATATGCGGGCGTTACTTTGCCGAAACTGAAGAACTACGAGTTTGCGCTGTTCAGCGACAGCGTTAACGCAACTGTTTCCGACGGCGGGAAAACAAAAACGTTCAATGTTCCGCACGGCAGTTCGCATATCTCGCCCGATACCCTCGAAACCGTTCCCGAAAACATTTCAAAAGAGATAAACGTTCTGAACGTTATGGAACTCTGGAGCAAATTTATGACGGACGACATAGGCGGGGGCGACAACGGACTTAGCGTTATATCAAAATATCTTATACCTAACTCGGACTACGCAAAATATGCAAGACAATGGGCATACGGAATAGACATAACATTTGTAAGCGACCATGTAATAAAGAGTTTTGACAATGAAAAGGTTTCAAACTTTACAAGCTACGGCGACAACTGCTTCTCGTGCAGTGTTTATTTCGAGAAGAAAATGGGATTGTACAGAGGTACAACATATCTCTACAAGGACAAGACTGATGTTTTCAACAGCGTTGTTTATTTCGTAAAGATAGACGACGGAAGCTGGAGAATTGCAGTAATGCATGAAAATCTCGGAGATGATGATGAAAGTGATGAGGAATGAAAAGAAGCCGTCTGTGAAAGCTGTTTTCACTAAGGCAGGACAAGTTCTGGCGTTTATCGGCGTTTTTGTGCTGATTATCGCAGTTACGCTGTTTGTTATGCTTAAAGTGATCTGCGGGTATGAAGCGTCAAAAAGCACGTTTGTAACCACTGTTTTAGAGTCGGGAAGTCTTAAATTCCTCGCGCCTTTGTGCGTTTCAGAAGATGAAATAAAGCAGATTGTAAACGGGACGTCTCTCGAAGAAGTCGGCGATATAACCGTAAACGAGGGCATGATTACCGTACCTCAGCAAAATGCGGGCGGGAATGATATTATGTCCGACGATAAAGAACCGGATATCGAGATAATTGATATAGCGGGGCTTACTTATAAAGGTACGCTTATGATAGTCAAAGATCCGTCAAGAGTAAACGTTGTGACTACCGCTTACGGACCTGATCAATGGCCCGCAGAGGGCGGCGTACCGCTTAAAACTCTCGTAAACCGCGCGGGCGCTGTCGGAGGGATAAACGGCGGGTTATTTGACGCGTCAAGATACCAGGGCGACCATTCCTACGGGATACTTGTTTCAAACGGCGTTATAATCAGAAACAGACCGCGTGAACTCGGCGGAC
>CANQOJ010000129.1 GCA_947625455.1 uncultured Clostridia bacterium
GACCAACAAAACCCGCCGTACTTGTACCGACGCCCTCCATCGGCTTGCCGCCCGATTCAAATTCTTCAACATATACACCGGGTGATAAGTATTCTGCCATAATCGTCAATCCGTCCGCCGTCATTCAAATCGGCACACGGATTCGATCCCTCCTTCCGCAAAAGTATAAGCCCGCGCTGACAGCAAAGTTCTCCGCCATTTTCTCAAACATTCAATGCTCGTATTGCATATTGCTTCACTATAAATATTGAAGCACATCTGCGGACATTAAAATCCGCACTGCAATCCGAGCATTCGGTTTATGAAAACAGGACCGAAAACTCAACCGTTAATCCGCGCTGTTTTGAGAGAAAAACAGCTTTTCGCAAGTAAAAATTTTGCCTGTGACAAGTTGTTTTCTTGCATAAATTATAACACAAACGATTGTTTCTGTCAATATATTTATCAAAAAACCTAGCATTTTTGTCTATTTTGTCGAAATTACCCCCCCATTTTTTTGATTTTGCACAATTCGAGTGCATATTTTGCCAAATGCTGTAAAATATAATGTGCATTTTATCTTGTGTTGAGAAAGTTTGCAGGTAAAATCCTGCAAAATATCCACATATTGTCACGTTAACATCTTATGCAAATTCAGCCTGTCTAATTCCCAGAAAGCGGTTAAAATTCCGTATATTTCTATAAAAATGATTTGCTCCGAAAACTTTTTAGCACTCTCTTTCCTAGAGTGCTAATTTTCATCAATTTATCACAATTCCATAATACAACGTTCACAAATGGGATATAGAATATAGGCAGAAACAAAAGAAAGAGGTTGATTCCGATGTATCAAACAAAATTATCAGTAAATAATATACTGAATTTAAGCGGTAATCAATAACCGCAAATCCGATTTCCGGTCTGCCAAATCGGTACAAACATAAATCAGGCAGATATAACAAAAGATTTTGGAGGTATTTACTATGTTTGAACTTAGACCTTATCACAAATTCAACAGCGACATTTCGTACAATCCTTTCCGTGAAATGGAAGATTTTGAGAGGAAGTTTTTCGGTGAACCGTTTGGTGCGTTTTTCCGCAATGGAGATATTGCCGAGTTTAAGACGGATATAACCGACGAGGGCGACAGCTTTGTACTTGAAGCGGATTTGCCGGGATTTGACAAGAACGACATTCATCTTGACCTCTCCGACAACACGCTTACAATAAACGCCGAGCGTCACTCCGAACATGAACAGAAAGACAAAAAAGACAAGTACGTTCATATTGAGCGTTCATACGGCAAGTACAGCAGGCAGTTTGACGTTTCGGGAATCAACACTGACGCAATCAAGGCAAAGTATGAAAACGGAGTGCTGAAACTCACCTTGCCCAAAAAGCAAAAGGAAGTCCCCGAATCAAAGCATCTTGAAATTGAATAAACAAATTCTTCTGGAAGCTAGAGATAAAGAGACTAGAAGCTAATGTTGAAATTATAAGAGCGTAAACCACTATAAAGGGTTTACGCTCTTTAATTAAAAACAATCTTAATCCAAACCTTAATTCTAGCATCTAGCCTCTTAAATTCTAGCTTCTAGAAGCTGAGCGTAAACCACTATAAAGGGTTTACGCTCTTTAGTTATAAAAACAACCTTAATTCCAGCATCTTGAAGTACTGCTTTTTAAATCATATGCAATATTGCTTTTAAATTGTTTTAGAAAAATTATGGTCAGCACATAGGTAATCACGCATATCACCGCTAATAAAATCAGCATAGGTATCTCCGCATTTGGCTGCCACATAAGTCCGTCGACAAATAATTGTTTATGTGCAAAATCTGAAAAAATGCCGAATAAATCTTTTACAAATTCGGTAGGCGGCTCGGAATTATACGTAAAATATTTTTCTCGATACCCAATTATTATATTGTACGCAATCCAACAGGAAAGTTGGTGAATTTTGATTAAGACATACGCCGCAATTGTGGAAATAAGCGGGATTTTCATGCTCTCCAGAAGCAGTTTTTTCTTCAGCTCTTTAAGATTTGTTCCGACTGCCCTTAACACCGAAATCTCGTATTTCTTAAGCCTTATCTTCATTCCTATGCCGTTAAAATATGCGGAAAATCCAAGTAATGACATAACAAGTAAAATTGCAATTGAACTGCTGTATTTTATTAACTGATTTATAAGATAATCGTGCTGCATTATCGCCAAAGACTTCATTGTCATCTTTGCCGAACTTGGTATCAAACCGCCGTCCATAGGCTCTGTTGTGTAAATACCCGTGTATTTTGCGCAGGGGAAACCCATACTTTCAGCGCCTTTAGCTGTCGTCAGAAAATTGTATTCCTCTCTTTCACTTAGGACAATAGAACTTATTTTTTTGTCATAATCCGAGGGCAATTTCACCAGCGCACCTATTTTCACTTCAGCCGAGGAAATTTCTCCCACTCCGAAACCTGTTGCACCTGCGGAAATTGAATTGAGGGATATTGTTTCACCTATATCAAACGGCGGTTTTATGCCCTGATATATGACAACAATTTCTTCTGAGCTGTTCAGTTTGTCAGCATTTATCTCTCCGTCTGTCACATTTGCAGAAAGGCTTTCAATAACCCTTGAAGTTGTCAGCTTAGTTTCAACACCATACAGAAATTTTGAACCAAGCTGACCGTCGTCAAAAAAGTTCTGATGTTCCTCATCGCTTAATGCAAGCACTCCTTGCCTGAAAGACTCGGCAGTTGTGTCGATTTCGTTTATATAACGCAATTTTCGCTCATCGCTTGAAATCAAAGTCTGCCTTAAACTTCCAAAAGGCAAGGCATATTCGGGCAAAGTATCCGCTGTGTTATCGTCAATTCCCGCGCTGAAATTATCAACGACAAAAGCACAATCTCCGATATAATTTACAGTCGGCTTATCGCTTGAATAGTACTCGGCGATATTGTTTTCTTCCATTTCAAGACCGTTTGCCGTAAAACTCCAACTCGGCGAAATATAAGCAATGAAGTTCGCTCCTGTTTTTCCGTTGTCGGTATAGTAAAGATACCCCTCGATAACGGAAAAGCAGATAAGAGTAAGCGCCGCGATTTGAGTTGCCGTAACTGTTTTATGGCTGAAAATCTGCTTAAAACATTTTGAAAGCGGACGGGGTTCGGTGTTTTTATCCGTGTCTTTGTACTGGATTTTATCCGTTATGATACAGAGTAAATACGCTAAAACAACTACTGTTACCGAAATAACTGCGGAACACAAAAACGGATCAAGCGTTGTGCTGATGACAAACCACAGGTCTGTAATACCGCTGTAAATTTTTTGTTCAAGAACTTCTGTTCTGAATTTAAATACGCCCTCATACGCCAAAAATCCGAACGCAATTCCTAAAATTGTCTGTATCACTGCAAACATCGCACATTCAACCGCATACATAATTGCAATTCTGCGCCTGCTCATGCCTATTCGTTTTAATATCTCAATCCTGCTTTTTCGCTCGGAAAAAATACTGCGAAGTATTGAAAATACCGACAGTGCCGCGATTATTGCTCCTATAATCGCAATATTCATAAAGAAGTTGACAAATATAATACCATAGAAGAATAATGATTCTCGCTCGCTGTATACTCTGTACCAGCCTATCGTATTATTATTCTCATACTCTCTGAGAAGTTCCTCATACTTGTCTTTTTGTTCGTAGTAAGCGTCTTCACTTACGTTCAGGTCAAGAAAATTGTTGAGCATATCTATGCGGTAAAGCGGTTCGCCTTCGTATTTTCCGACAAATATAAGCGGTATCTTATAAATCAGTCCTTCCGGATATTGAATTGAAGACAAATCTCTATCTTTTCCGTATATCTCGTCAATTATTCCGACAACGGTATATGTCTTACCGTCAAGTTCAATAGTATCTCCGCATTTTCCTGCCCAGTAAAGTTTGTCAAGCACGCCTTTGTCGGCGGCTATCTCGTCTGCTGTTTCGGGCATTCTTCCTTCCGTAAGCGGGATATGCAAAATGTCGTGTTCATCTTCAATAGTGCCGTAAGCAAACCCGTCAAATTCACCGTAAACCTGCATAAAGCCGTAATTATATCCCGTCTTTCCTTCGGTGACTTTTTGAAGCACTTCATCATTTGAGTCGACTATAAAAACCTCGGAATGACCGTCTCTGTCAAAAGTCGAGTGAGCCGCCTCAACTCTGCCTTCTCTTATAATTGTAAGTCCTATGAAAACGACAGCCGCAAGCAGCACCCCTGCAAAGAGCATTGCAAGGGCGCTTTTGATGTGTTTTTTCCAGTATTTTAACAGTATGTATAGTATCATGTTAGCTCCTTATTATAACTAAAATTTATTCCTAAGTTATTCAGTTCATATATTCTGCTTCAAATTCTTTCCACTTATCATCTCCGAAATGTGAAATCACATCTTTAACCGAAAGATACCCGTACTGATCTTTTTCTTCAACATTTTCAATCGGAAACGCGCTTTGTTTGTCGGGATTCAATAAACAAAATGAACCGCTGTCGAGCTTATACAGTGAAAACAAATATGTATGTTCTTCTTCGATTATGTAATTTTCATTTTCGTCAACAGGAATATCGCTTATGGTCGGATGTTCTTTGACTTTCATAAGCGCGATAATCTGCTCGTCAATATATCTGTCTCTTACTCCGCCGTATTCTTTAAAAGTAAAAGTACCCGAAGCGCCTCCTTTATATGATGTCAGAACTTCAACCGTATAATTTGTATACAACATTTTATCATGTTCCTCTGTTTGTGCTGTCGGGGGAAATCCTGTATAAACATCAAGTATTTCAAACGATAAAGACTTGACTTTTCCGATAAACACCATATCCGCCATGTCTGCAAGTTCATCTGGAGTTTCAAAAACCTCGTATTGAAGAGAAAACAATGTTAAGTAATCTCCGCTGATTTCCCAGTCTATGTTGGTTGCTTCAGAACAAGCCGACAGAATACATGCCGATAAAAGCAAAGCCAGTGTGGTTTTAAAGTGCTTTTTAAGATGTTTTGGTAATATCATGGTATTTGCTCCTTTTTGTAGTAAGATTTCAGTTACATTATAGCATGGTTTTATCGGATTGTCAACCGGATAATAAAATGCCGGAGTTTATGCCAAAGCAAGATTATCTTTTTAAATCTTGTTTTGATATAAACTCCGGCTTCTTGCACTCTAGCCTCTGATATAGCGCATACAAGTTTTTACAACATCATCAACAGAATCGGCGCAATTTCGCTTTATCCACTCCTGTACCACGGCAATTAAACCGCCAAGATAAAAGTGAATTATGTACGGCTTTTCATTTTCGGCAATATGAAATCTATCCATAGCAGGAGAAAAAACCTCTTTAAAAAGTTTAAAAAATGTGCCGTCAGTATTAAATGCCGCAGGATTTAAAAGTATAACCTTAAACAGGCGCTTGTTGTCGCGGACAAATTCAAAAACGGTTTTAAATATTCCGGTGAAATAAAGATAACGTTTTCAGGATTTTCCGACTTCAGCCGCATCTTAATGTCGGCAAGTTCAGATGAATACCTTTCAAAGCACTTCTTGTTTGTATATTCAATACATTCGTTCAATAAATCCGAAACAGTATCATAATGCAGATAAAATGTTGAACGGTTGACGCCCGCTTTTTCGCATATCTCTTTTACTGTAATGTATTCAAGATCTTTTTTCTCCAGACATTCAATAAGCGCCTCGTCCATTCGTGCGGCTGTACTGAAATATTTGCTTTCCGATTTGTTCACCGCTGCACCGCCTTTGCATTTATGCTTTTAATTTTCTTCAGCAATTTCTGTCGCAAGTCTTATGATGTCGCCTGCATATTTATCCTTGGTTTTCTGAAGAATACGCTTGTAGAGAGGATAATTAACTCCCGCGCCTATAAAGCCAACTATTCCTACAGCAATTCCAAGCGCCATAAAAACAGCAGTTCCGTCGCCGATAACGCCCATGCAAAGACACATTCCCGTACCCGCTATCAAAGCACAGATAATGCCGAAAGTGTAGGTGAAAATCTGCGCCGGCATTTTCGCCGCCTTGTCCAGCTTTTTAAGCTGCATTACCTTAGTTGCGCTCTTTTTAGAGTACTCGTTTACAATAGCCTCCGCGTAAATTTTGTCTGTGTTCATAATAAATACCTCCGTTTAATTTTTGAAATGCCGTGCAGCAATATTTGACGCACCGCATTTCCCTTGTGATTATATTATAACACAGCAGAATTTAAAGTTGAACAACACAAATGCTGTTTTTTGTTGGATTAAAAGCTGAAAAAAATTTCACACAAAAAATGAAGTTAGAGTTCAACGGACAAATATCTTGTCCAAACTCTAACCTCTAACCTCTAGTAATAGAAAAAGAAGTAAGAAATTAAGACCACCCGTCTTACCTCTTACCTCTAACAGCGTTATCCGCCGTAAGGCGGATAACGCGCTTACTTCTAAAAGCCCAAAAGCTCTCGCTAATAACTTACGTACCGTCAAACATGATTTTTTCGTGGGAACTTCCGTGGGAAAAATGTTGGCTTTAAGTTGAGTTCAACAAACATCTTTTTG
>CANQOJ010000130.1 GCA_947625455.1 uncultured Clostridia bacterium
TGCAGAGTTGGAGTTGTTAGGCTACACAGTGCGGCGCGGAAAATATATCTCGGTCAAGGCTCCCGAACAGCAGCGGGCAGTCCGATTGAAAACTCTCGGTGATGACTACACCATTGAGAGCCTTGCTTCTAGGATTTTGTGGAAAGATGTTGGTTCGGGAGGTTTGCTGCTCGGTCAGAAATCTGAATTGAGCGAACGTTTTTCAGCATCAATTTGTGATGTGGAGCAGCTTGCGCTTACGGGGAGAAAGGTTCAACGCAGACGTGACATCTCTGCGCCCTACTCTCCGAAGAATGATTTTGCGGTGTCCAACTTTTCTCCGGCAGGATAAAATGCGGAGTCTTCGGCGGTGCGAGGGAAAAAGGTAAAAAACGTTTTCTTATCCTTGGGATTTCCTTGTCACAATTTTTTACCAAGTTCATACGCCTTTTGAAGATATTTTGAACGCCCTGTCATTGACGGCGTGCCGCAACCTTTGCCGAGGACTGTTCCCATATCGACAAGGTTCAGATACCGCACAAGCGTTTTATAATGCGCCTCCAGCGTTTCAAACGTCCAACTGTCGCTGTTCCATGCTGCGGAGATAAGCGCGGACTTCATGCATTTTCGCTGAATACTGCCGTTGAATGCGCAAAAGCGGTCGACCATAGCTTTCAATTGCGCGCTCATGCCATAGTAGTAAAGCGGCGTTACAAAAACCAGCATATCCGCCGCCAGGATTTGCGGACGTATTTTGTCAACATCATCATGCTGACTGCACGGACCGTCATAGCCGCAATTTACACAGCCCGTACACGGGTGAATATCCGAATGCGCGGTGTCAATAACCTTTACTTCATGCCCCGCCTCTTTCGCGCCGCGGATAAATTCCTCGGCGAGCATATTCGACGAGCCGTGAATATTCGGACTGCCCTCCAGTACAACGATTTTCATAAGCTGTCCACCCACTTTTTAAGCTCGGTTTCCGACAGTTTGCCGTTGAGCAATTTGCCCTCGACAATCTGCGTATCCGCGGCAACAGAACCTTTCAGGCTGTCGACAGTCTTTCCGAAACCGCTCCCGCCCGAAGTCGCGAACAACACGATTTTCTTTCCCGAAAAATCATAGCTTTCAAGAAAACTGTTGATGATAGTCGGCGCGACATACCACCAGATCGGAAATCCGAGAAGTATCGTGTCATACTCCGCAATATCCGCGTTTTTGTCGGCAAGCGCGGGGCGGCTTGACTTGTCGCTCATCTCAACCGAACTGCGCGACTTCTTGTTCATCCAGTTGAGGTCGTCTTTCGTGTAAGGCGCGGCGGGTTTTATCTCGTAAATGTCCGCGCCCGCTGACTTTGCAAGCGTTTTAGCAACTTCCGCTGTTCTCCCGCTTGCTGAAAAATAGGCTACTAAAATTTTGCTCATAATTTATTCCCCTTTATTTCATTTCTTTCTCCCAGCCGTGTATTACATTCAGCCTCATCTCGTCAGCCACCGTTTCCAGCGCCTTAATTTCATCGGCAGACAATTCAATATCCGCCGCCTTTGCAGCGTCCTCGACCTGTGCGACCTTCGTTACGCCGATGATCGGAAGCGCGCCCTTCGCAATCGCCCATGCCACCGGTATTTGTGCTACATTAACCCCATGGGAATCGGCAATGCCTTTCATCACTGCTACAATTTTTTCAATCTGCGGCAGGAGCGGATTATAGGTTCTTCCTCTGTCCGAATCCGCAGGGAGCGGGTGCTTTGTATCATATTTACCGGAAAGAGCGCCCTGTTCCAGCACCATGTACGCAAAGAATGTGATGCCGTTTTCCTTGCAGTAATCAAGTATTCCCGACTCCTCGGAAGAACGGTTTAAAATGCTGTAATGGTTTTGTACAGCGGAAATTTTCAGTTCCTCTTTTGCAAGTATCTCCGCCGCCTGCTTGATTTCCGAAAAATCATAGCTTTCAAGAAAAGTATTTATAATCATGGACATCATTGATTTCGCAAGCTATGCTTGTCAATATTAAACGTTATTCTAAAACTTCAACTCTAAATTATTTTACATAGGCAGATTTTCATCTCCCCAAGCTTTCATGTAATCGAGAACAGATAAAAAACTCTCTCCAAGTTCTGTTAATGAATACTCTACTCGTTTTGGGATTTCACCAAAATCGTGACGAAAGATAAACCCATCTGATTCCAATTCCCGAAGTTGTTTTGTAAGTGATCTTTCCGTTATTTCTCCGATTTGGCGGCGCAGCTGTCCAAATCTCCTCACATCACATTTTCCAATGTACCAAAGAATTTCAATTTTATATTTTCCTCCTAACAGCTTCTGTATAGTTGAAATTGTTTTGCATCGCCCGACAGCAAAATCTGATTTTTTCATGTAACCATCTCCTTTTAATATTATACTTTATTCCAACAAAAAATCAACCGTACTTCAAAAAAGTACAGTACTTGTTTTTCTTACTTTGAAGCGATATAATATTATTAAACGGATGGTCATATGCAGTTTTGTCAGCGTTGTATGCAAATGCTCATTGAACAGGAGATGTTTACTATGCACTATACAGGAACTATCTGGCGACCTCCTTATGAAGTCAATTCTCTGCTTTTGGAAGTGACTGCAGGCTGCACACATCACAGGTGCAAATTCTGCACTCTATATGGAGATTTGCCGTTCAAATTCAGAAAATCGCCCATAGCGGATATTGAAAGCGACTTGTTGGAGACGCAAATTTTGCGATATGATCCTTATTCCATAATGACAAGCAAATTACAAGGTTTGCCGCGTCCAAAGCCGATAAAAAGAGTATTCTTAACAGGAGCAAACCCATTTGTTCTTAAAACGGAGAAACTCCTTGAAATTGCAGAACTAATCCGAAAGTACCTGCCGTTTGTTGAATCAATCGGCTGTTTTGCACGCATTACGGATTCAACGAATAAAACAGATGAAGAATTGTTTCAGCTTCGGCGGGCGGGATATAACGGACTTACTGTCGGAGTAGAAACCGGAGATAATGAAGCGTTGTCATTCATGCGAAAAGGTTACACCTCACAAGACATCTTAACACAATGCAAAAGACTGGAACAAGCGGACATTGAATACGGTTTCTTTTATCTTACCGGAATTTCAGGCAAAGGAAAAGGAGAAATCGGTGCAAAAGTCTCCGCAGGAATTTTCAATCAGCTGCATCCGTTTATGATTGGTTCAAATATGCTGACAATTTATCCGGAATCGGATTTGTATCGGGAAATACGAAACGGAAACTGGGAAGAAGAAAGTGAGATTGAAAAATATCGGGAACTTCACGCCCTTATAGAGAATTTAGATATTTCAACTTATTTTGCTTCAATGGGCGCTTCAAATGTCTTTCAACTCCAAGGGCATTTACCGGAGAACAAAAAGGAACTGCTGGAGATACTTGACCAAATTATTTCAGATGTTGATGAAGAAGAACTGTCACACTACAGAAAAAACCTTAAACATTTATAAGGACGCTTGTTTATGGATACCGGTTACGGCAAGGCGATACGTTTTACAGTTTGTTTCATCAGTTTATACCCAGACCGTTTGCCCACTTCATCACGTCAGCAGCGGACGCACCCGCCGAAAAACGCTGTCCTTTAAGCCAAGTCGCGTCGCTTGCCGCCGAACGCAGTGTGCTGTCGCTGTTCCCAAAACCGCTGCTTGCGGAAGTGCAGAACGCCGCGAGTGTCTTTCCCGAAAAATCATAGCTTTCAATAAACGTATTCATAATCCTCGGCGCGTCGCCCCACCAGATCGGGTAGCCTATCAGCACCACATCATACTGCCCCATATTCTCAACCGAACCCGAAATTGCAGGGCGCGCAGAAGTGTCGTTCATCTCCACCGACGAACGGCTTTTAGAGTTGCCATAGTCAAGATCCGCGCTTGTGTAGGGCTGTTCCGGCGTAATTTCATACAAATCCGCGCCAAGTCCGTCCGCTAACTTCTGCGCCACGCCCTCGGTGTTGTTGGTCGCGGAGAAGTACGCAACGAGAATTTTCACATCGTCCTCAGTCGGCTCGGAAACGGGAGTGCTAGAGGTGCTTGACGAGGTTGAAGAAGTTACAGGCGTTTCGCTTTCCGTTGTCATTGAAGATGACGGAGCGGAAACCTCGGAGTTTTCCGAACTGCTTTCCGTTGTTGCTGAGGAAGAAGCTTCGGAGCTTTCCGTACTGCTCACGTTTTCTGTTGACATAGTTGAAGAAGTTTGAGAAACTTCAGAATTGCTGTCAGTTCCCGTTGTTGTGGAAGAACTTTGAGAAACCTCCGTGCCTTGCGACAACTCGGAATTCCCGCCGTTTGAATTTCCCTCTCCCGAGCAGGCGGTAAGGCACAGCGACATAACAGCCGCCGATATAATCATCAAAAACTTTTTCATTTTCATTTCAAACCTCCATATTGCTTTATACTACATTCCCCGCTTTTTGCCTGCCGTTCTGCGCCATAACGCCGACAAGCGCGTGCGGGACATAAAGTTCTTCGAGATAGTCAATTTCGTCCTGCGAAAGCTGCAAATCGACAGCCTTTGCCGCGCCGTCAATATGCGAAAATTTCGTCGCGCCGACAACGGGAGAAGTAACTTTTGTTAACAGCCATGCGAGCGCGATTTCCGTCATTGAAACGCCTTTTTTGTCGGCTAACTCGCAAACTCTGCGAATAATTTTCCCGTCAATTTCTGCGGTTTTATCGTATTTGAACTTCGCGTAATCGTCCTGTTCAAGCCTCTTGGAAGTCTCCCCCGAGCGCTTTGAAAGACGTCCTCCCGCAAGCGCGCTGTACGGCGTAAGCGCGATATTTTGGTCGGCGCAGAACGGTTTCATCTCGCGTTCCTCCTCGCGGAAAATCAAGTTGTAATGCCCTTGAACGGACACAAATTCCGTCAAACCGTTTTCCCGCGCGAAGAAATTTGCCTTTGCTAATTGCCATGCAAAGCAGTTGGAAATGCCGATATACCGAGCTTTTCCCGCTTTCACGGCGTTGTGCAAACCCTCCATAATTTCCTCCATGGGCGTGTGATAATCCCACATATGATAAATATACAGGTCAACATAATCCATGCCGAGATTTTTCAAGCTTTGATTTAAATATTTTTCAACGTGCTGTTGTCCGCTGATATTCCCGTCAATTTCCTCCTGCGTTCGCGGTGTGAACTTTGTTGCAATAACGTAATCTTCGCGCTTTGCAAAATCGCGCAAAGCCTTTCCTACAAACTGCTCGCTGGTGCCGTTCTGATAAACGATTGCGGTATCGAAGAAATTTATTCCCAGTTCAAGCGCGTGTTTTATGATTTCTCTTGTCTGCGTTTCGTCAACCGTCCACGAATGTTGACCTGTCGCGGGATTACCAAATCCCATGCAACCCAGACATATTCTCGAAACCTGCAAATCCGATTTTCCAAGTTTTGTGTATTTCAAAATAACACCCCCTGTTTATTTTTTGAACGTAAGGCATTTTCCGATAACATCACCCGTTTTCAGATACTGATAAGTCGGAAACTCAAACAGCACGGGCTTCAGGGTGTTGTAATTGATTTTCCCGTCAGCGTCAAGATGTTTTTCATCAACATAGGTGTTGTCAATCGTGCAGATGAAACTTTCAAAATTCGGCGTTTCGTAAATGTCAACAACGCTGCACTCCAGTGTAAGCGGAGAATTGCTTATCACGGGCGCGCCTGCTTCGCCGATTTCAAAGGAAAACGCCTGCGATTTGTCGGTCTTATTTCCGCTTGCATAGCCGACAAAATCCGCCTGCGGCAATATATTTTCATCGACCAGATTTATCGACAACTTTTTCGTTTCCTTGATTTTCCCGTTGATGAAATGCGGTGCGGCAAGGCTCACCATAACGCGGTCGTGACCGATTATTCCGAGATGTCCTACAAGCGTCCATGTGGGCTTATCGCCGTTCATTGCGCCGATTACAGTTATAGGCATGGGGTAAAGCGCCAACTTTGAACCGATATTTTTCTTCATAAAATCATACCTCCGAATTTCTATTCTGACATTATGTCAGTTTACAAGCCTTTGAATATCGGCGTTTGCGCGCCGACTTAATAGCCTATTTATTCTGACACTGTGTCACTATGGATAGTATACCACTATTCTGACACGATGTCAATATATTTTAAAAAATTTCACCTAATTTTCACATTTTACTGTTTACAGCGTTATCCGCTGTCCTCGCTTATTCATACCATTTCCCAAGCTAAGCTTGATATTCTTGTTCAAAATTTATTGTGCCGTTTATATGCCTTACCTCGTCAACGCACATCATATGAAGTTCTCGGAGCGTTTCCTCGTCAACATTATTCGCTGCGGCAAGTGTATGCGCGAGTTTTCCGAGTTCAACCGCAATCTTGAAAAGATTTCGGTTGATACGTTGTTCCGCGCCGTGAACAACAGCGTC
>CANQOJ010000131.1 GCA_947625455.1 uncultured Clostridia bacterium
CTGGGTTGTTCCGACAAACGAAGAACTCCTTATCGCACGCGATACAAAGGCACTCGTCGAAGGCAAAGACAGTATATAATGGACAGTGAACAGTATACAGTTATGGTGTCCGCTGACGCGGACGATATTTAGATTGTTTTGATATTAGTAGAGCGTAAACCCCTTAACAGGCTTACGCTCTTTCTCTTTAAAAACAATCTAATATTATCCGCGCAAGCGGATACCTTTACTGTATACTGTCCATAGCGTTATGCGCGTAAGCGCATAATGCGTACACTGTCAACTGACAACAGGGGTTCAAGGGGAAAAACTTTTTCAAAAGTTTTCCCCCTTCAGACTGTATATAAAGCCCCATCTACTTTGTCAGCGGCACTGCGGCAGGCACAAAGCCTAGCCGCAGCACCGCTTCCGCGTATCTGGGGCTTTCTATACAGTCTGAAATTTGGCTTTTTATACACGCTGAAGGGGGAAAACTTTTTCAAAAGTTTTCCCCCTTGCGCTCTTAGTTCCTTTTGGCGTAATTAGTTACCCTTGGCGTATTATCCGTTCTTTATTTTCGCCAGAAAGTCGCATGAATGTAACGGCAGACCGTTTACCGCGCCGTGGACGAGGTCAACGTTGAAGTACTTGCTGAGTTCGAGGGTTCGTTCGTTGTCAACGCCCACCGCGCAAACTATCATTCCGCTCTGATGTGCCTTTTCGATGAGCGTTTTCAGGTAGCCTGATGATATTTCATCGCCGTGAAGCCTTTTTGAACTGATTTTCGCGATATTGACATACGGCGCTTTAAACAGCGTATCCGTCAGGAAACTCCTGCCCTTGTCCTCGCTGATTATATTAATGCCAAGCTTTGCAAACCGCTTAAGGTTCACGCTGTTTTTGGCAAGCGTTCCCGAACTTTCCGAAACCGTGATACTCAGCGCATTGGGCGGCAGTGAATACTTTTCGAGAACTTTCTTTGTCGTAACGACGTGAATGTCGCTGTCAAGCGCAAACCTTGGGTATTCAAAGCTTACTCTGAAATTTTCATACCCCAGGCTTCTCACCTCTGCGCAGAATGAACACAGCTTGTTTAAAGCGTACTCGTACAGCTTTTCAATAAGTCCCAGCTGTTCAACTATGGGCAGTATTTTTCCGCGCGGCGCGATAAAGCCGTCTCTTTTCCAGAAAAGCCTGCTTTCGCTGCTGACAAGCTTTCCCGTTGCCGCGTCGGTAATGGGCGAATATAAGTAATAAAATCCCTCAAAGCCGTTTTTCGCGTCCTCTGTAAGCATTCTGCGTATCTGATTGTTTTCATCGGGCTTTCGTTCAATGTCAGCCGACACGTTTTCGCATTTCGCAAGCCTTAGCGTTTCAGACGCCGCGTTTTCACATTCTTCAACGGTGTAAATTTCGTCGGGGAAGAAGTTGACCTTTGCATACATCTCGATTTGCGTTCTGTTGTCGTCATAGTACCAGCCGGAGGAGAATTTTCCGAGAACGGTCTTTGTAAAGCCTAAAGCGGCTTCTTTGTTTGCGTCCTCAAGAATGATGAACAAAATATCGGTTGAAAACAGATAAACGCTCTTTTTGTTCTGCGACGGCATTGCCGCAATGTACTCCGCTATACTCCCTATCATCTCGTCAGCGTACTGACAGCCGCACGAACGCGTTACCGCCTTGTAGTTCGCAATCTCGAACGAAATGACCGCGCCGTTTTTCCCGTTCTGAACAGTTGCCGCAAAGTCGTTTTCAAACGCTGTCCTGTTCGGTATGCCCGTTGCCGCGTCGCGGTAGGCAAGGCGCTGAAGATGTTCCTGCGAAAGCGCAAGTTTGTTTTCCGCAAAAGAGCGGTAGATAAGCGTGGTAAGCACTTGCGTTATGCTCCTCAGCACTTTCCGCTCGCGGTTTGACCATACTCTGTCTGACGTGCGGGAAATGAACATAAACACTCCTCTCGCACTGCCGTTGTCGTATATTCTCGACAGCGCGCAAGTCCTGTTCTTCTCGCTTTTAACGCCTCGTATTTCGTCCTCGTCAAGAGATACAATCGGATTTATTTCAAGTTCATCGTTTATCTTGCTGTTGGTGATAAAATCGCTCGAAACGGGAATAATAGAACCGTTTTCATCCCAGTGGTACACTTTTGGCGGATCTTCTTTGTCAATGCAGAAAATTATCCTGTCAAGAGCGAGATAGTCCTTTACCATGGGAATTATCCTGCCGAAAGCGTCCGCGCTTGTCTTGCATTTGAGCACTCCCGTGTAAATGCTGTTTATAAGCATCTGGTCTTCAAAATTCTCGCCCAGCATTTTGTTGGCATTCTGGCTGTTTTCAATCTCCTCGCCTATGACAACATAGGAGTTAGCTATGTTGCTGACAGTGAGCGCCATAATGTCAAGAAGCTGTGAACATTCGTTAATATCGTCAAGATTTTCGCCCGCAATTATCCATTCCGCCGCGGGTTTATGGCGTATGCGGATACTTTTTTTGCGCTGATAGCTCATCTTGTTGAGGTTGATGTTTTTCGACTGCCCGTTTGCGTAAGCTATAACACCGCCGCCCGGCGCAACGATTGCGGAGTATATGCCCTCAATTCTCGTAAACGGCTGCTGTATAAGCTCCAGATAATTTTCGCCTAAAATGTCTTTAAGCAGCGGCAAATCCTTTTCGTTTTCGTATGCGCGGGAGAGTTTGCTCTTGAAATTTGTGATAACCGCGTCCTCAACGTCGCATTCGAGATAATCCGACACGTCATGCATTACTCCCAGAAACTCGGTGTTGTTTTCGCCGTTGATTTCGGGCGCGGCGGAGATATAGTACCACCTGTATTCTCCCCCAAACAGATTAAGCCGCGAATGCGTTTTAAGTTCTCCGCTTCTGCCGTCAATGATGTTGTTGACAACCTCGCAGAACGGCATATAGTCATCGGGGTGCAGAATGTTGCTCATAAGTGAGGGCGAAATGTTTTCATTCCCAAGAAATTCGATAGGAAAACCTGCTTTATACTTCATTGAAAACGCGAAATTCCCGCCGTTTTTTAATGCCCTTTCAAGTTTTGACATAGCTAAAGTTCACCTCTGTGAAAATGCACAGGACAGTATGAAATGTGCAAAATATACTAAAAATATCAACAAAATCGAAAGTTTTTATTGAAAATATTCATTCACCGTGTTTATTATAACAAAAAATATTCAACATTTCAAGTACTTTTTTACTTTTTTCACAAATTTTTCAAATAACAGTCAATAATAATTGTAAGCTGATTTTTGTCTATAAATTCATACCCAAAGGAAATATTTTGTCAGGTCGGCATATTGCCAAGCTTTAAATTAAGGCTGAAATCGGCTTTAAATTACGGCATTTGAGCAAGTTGCACAAAAACAAGGCTCAAAATTACATTCAATTTGTGCAGGTATTTTTCAAAAATACTTGACAAACGGAGCAAATTGTGTTAAATTATATTTAGCACTCAAAGAGATAGAGTGCTAAAAACGACAAGGAGTGGTTAGCGTGGAGCAGCGCGGAATGAAAATCTTGGCTGCGATAATAGATGAATTTATCCGCACGGGCGAGCCTGTGGGTTCTAAAACCCTTTCTCAGATGCCCGAAATAAACGTAAGCTCCGCGACTATCCGAAACACAATGGCGGTTCTTGAACAGGAGGGTTATCTTGACCACCCGCATACGTCCGCGGGCAGAGTGCCTACGTTCAAGGGGTTCAGGTTTTATATCGACAATCTTATGTCGCCCGAACCGCTGTCCGCCGAAAAAATTTCCCGCATAGACGAACTGCTTGAAAGCGGGGTTACGGACGAAGCAATCATTGAAAACGCGGGAACTGCTCTTGCGGAAATAACCAAATGCGCGGCTATTTCGACAAATCATGCGGCGAAGTTTTCGGTCATCTCAAAGGTTGACGTTATACCCACGGGCAGGAGAATGTACGTTCTGCTTATGATAACGTCAAGCGGGGCAATCAAAAACAAGGTCTGCCGAATGGAATTTGACCTTACAAACGAGCAGATGCAGAGCATTTCGAACTTTCTGAACGAACATCTCTGCGGCGTAAACGTTGAGAATATGTCGGAAGAATATGTAAACGGAGTCGTTGCGGCTATGGGCAGCTATATGCTGTCGCTCTCTCCGCTTATAAACGCGGTTTACGAGTTGTCGGAAGAAATGATGAGGGACAGCGTTGAAGTCAGGGGAGAAGCAAATCTGCTGGCGTGCAGGGATTTTGAAGCTGACGACGTTATGAAGTTCCTTGAAACAAAGGGCGAACTTACGGAGTTTCTTGACGATGCATTTTCGGGAATTAACGTAAAATTCGGCAGCGAGAGCGGAACATTCGCTATTTCAAATTCAACGGTCGTTACCGCCAATTATTATAAGGACGGAAAGTCCGCGGGAACGCTCGGAATTATAGGTCCTATGCGGCTTGATTACAGGAAGATAATACCATATATAGAGTATCTTACAAAAAAGGTATCAACAATGCTTTCCGAAAGAGAAAGTATTGAGATAGAAAATAAGACGGAAAACAAGGGAGATGACACTGATGAATGACGAAGAAGAAAAGTCTGAAGTGAGTACGGAGGAAAGCACCGAAGCAGCTGAAGAAAGCACTGAGACAGCTGAAGAAAGTACCGCTGAAAAGGAAAGTTCCGAGGACGAAAAGATTGCCGAAGAACTTAAAGCGGTGAAAGAACAGCTTTTGAGGACAATGGCGGAGTACGATAACTTCAGAAAGCGCTCACAGCGTGAAAAGGACGCGCTGAGAGCGGAGATAGTTACAAACGTCACTTCAAAATTCCTGCCGGTTATGGATAATCTCGAAAGGGCTTTAGCGGCGGAATGTTCTGACGAGAACTACAAAAACGGCGTGAAGATGATTTCCGACAGCTTCAATCAGACTCTGAAAGACCTCGGAGTTGAGGAAATCAAAAGCGACGGCGAGATGTTCTCCCCGAATCTTCATCAGGCGGTGCAGAAAGTACAGAGCGACGCTGAAAGCGGAACAATAGTTCAGACGTTTGCAAAAGGCTATAAAATCGGCGATAAGGTCATAAGATTTGCCGTTGTGGCAGTCGCCGAATAACGAACTTTAAGAAATTTTAATTTTGAAAAGGAGATAATATTATGAGCAAGATTATAGGCATTGACTTAGGCACGACAAACAGCTGCGTATCCGTAATAGAGGGCGGCGAACCTGTCGTTATCACTAACTCTGAGGGTTCAAGAACAACTCCCTCGGTAGTTGCATTTACAAAAGACGGCGAAAGACTTGTAGGACAGCTTGCGAAAAACCAGGCTGTACAGAACCCCGAAAAGACGGTTATTTCAATCAAGCGTCATATGGGCAGCGATTATAAGGTTGACATTGACGGCAAAAAGTATACCCCGCAGGAAATTTCGGCAATGATACTTCAGAAGCTGAAAAATGACGCGGAGGCATATCTCGGCGAAAAGGTAACGGACGCGGTTATAACTGTTCCCGCTTACTTTACGGACAGCCAGCGCCAGGCTACCAAAGACGCAGGTCAGATTGCGGGACTTAATGTTCAGCGTATCATAAACGAACCTACGGCGGCGGCGCTTGCATACGGCGTTGATAAAGAAGAGGACCAGAACATTGTTGTTTATGACCTCGGCGGCGGTACGTTTGATGTTTCGGTAATCAATATCGGCGACGGCGTGCAGGAAGTTCTTGCGACCGCAGGCAATAACCACCTCGGCGGTGATGATTTCGACCAGAGGATAATTGACTTCCTCAAAGAGGAGTTCAAGAAGTCGGACGGCATTGACCTGTCAAATGACAAGTTCGCTATGCAAAGACTGAAAGACGAAGCCGAGAAGGCGAAAATCGCGCTTTCAAACTCGACTTCCGTAAACATCTCGATACCGTATATCACCGCTGACGCAAACGGCCCTAAGCATTTGAACGTTACGCTTTCAAGAGCAAAGTTCAACGACCTCACTTCCGACCTTGTTGAAATGACAATGGGACCGCTTAAGCAGGCAATAGCCGACAGCGGTCTTGAAAAGAGCGAAATACACAAGATACTTCTTGTAGGCGGTTCAACGAGAATACCCGCTGTTCAGGACGCGGTTAAAAACTTCCTCGGAAAAGAACCGTTCAAGGGCATAAATCCCGACGAATGCGTAGCTATCGGCGCGTCAATCCAGGGCGGTGTTTTGAACAAAGAAGTTCAGGGCATAGTACTTCTCGACGTAACTCCGCTTTCGCTCGGAATTGAAACGGCTGGCGGCGTATGCACGAGAATGATTGCAAGAAACACCACCATTCCTACCAAGGAAAGCAAGGTGTTCACGACATATGCGGACAATCGAATGAAAAAATCCAGTAAAATCAAGGGTTTGCGGG
>CANQOJ010000132.1 GCA_947625455.1 uncultured Clostridia bacterium
CATGATGTTGGAGCATGACAGGCTTTGTTCACCCTGCGCGTATATTATGTCCGCAACCGCTTCAGCCTGCGTTAATGACATCTTGCCGTTGAGCAGCGCGCGTTTCGTAAATTCTCCCGCCGCCGCAGGCACAGCACCCGCCTTTACGCAAGCGCTCAAAACACGGCGTGTGACGTAAATTCCGCCATGACAGGAGATTTCGCACACGTCCTCTCCCGTATATGAATACGGCGCGCGGAATACCAGCAAAACGCCGTCGTCAAGCCTCTCTTCCCCGTCGTATATTTTCCCGTAGGACGCGGTGTAGCCTTGCATTTCGCGGACTTTCCTGCTTACGGGCATGAAAACTTTTTCCGCGACTTCAACGGCGTTTTCTCCCGAAATTCTCACCACCGAAATTCCTCCGACAGCCATAGGAGTTGCCACGGCGCAAATTGTAGACAACCCGCTCACCTCACTTTTTTCCAAACAGCTTTTTGAAAAATCCCGTTTTATTGCCGTTATCCGAAACGGGTTTCTTTTCTTCCGCTGTTTCTTTCACAATCTCCTCTTTATCCTCGTCCGAAAATACGTTTAACAATATGGGTTTTACCTTAAATTCTTCGGCAATATCGTTTAGAAGATATGTGTAAATCCTTGAGGGCTTTTCTATTGTGTAGTCCTCAAGCCTGTCGCATTTGAGAATGTCCTCAAGTTTTTCAGCCATTCTTTCGGGAATGCTTCTCACGGCGTTTTCATAATACTCCTCGCACGCTATGGCATATTCCTCTGCGGGATTTCTGCCTGCAATCTGCGTGAGATGTATTCCCTCTCTGAGATAGGTTGTATAGTCGAGATAATCGCTGTGAAACTCGTTTAAAAGCGCGGCAAGCACCGTGTTTTCGAGCTTTTTAAGCGGTACTTCGCCGAATTTCTCAACCGCCTTTTCGTATAACTCAAAAGCGTTTTTCTTCCATATATCGCTCTGATATGTCCCGTCAAGCAGTGAGTATCTGCGCTCAAAGGTTATTTTGCGGTGCTTTTCGACTATCATTGTGTATTTCATAAGCTTTTCGCGCTCGTCAAATGCGTCGCCCTCGGAAATACGCTGTATTCTGCCCGCCTCTTTAAGCAGGGTTTTATCAGTCAGCGCGCCGCTTGTCTTTTCGCTCGGATAATGCCTCCCGCACAGCTTCTGCAAGCCGTTTTTCACCATGATTTCATCATCAAGCGCCGCGAAACATCTGCTTTCTCCCACATCACCCTGTCTGCCCGCTCTGCCGCGCAACTGTAATGTTATGCGCTCGCTTTCGCGCATTGCCGTTGATATAACGAGCAATCCGCCCACGTTAACCACAAAATCCCTGTTTTTGCCGTCCTCACCGCCGAGTTTTATGTCAACTCCCCGTCCTGCCATGTTTGTAGATATTGTAACGGCACCGCGGTTTCCTGCGTTTGCGATAATGCCCGCTTCTTCTTCGTCATTCTTCGCGTTAAGCACCACGCACGGTATGCCCTCACTGCGAAGAATTTCAGCGGTTTTTTCGCTTTCCTCAATGCTCTGAGTACCCACAAGGACAGGACGCTCCGCTTTATACGCAGTTTTAATTGCTTCAATTACCGCTTTTTGCTTTTCATCATTGTCGAAGTACAATTCAAGCGGATTGTCAATTCTCACGCAGGGAAGCCTTGTAGGCACGGTTTCCGTCAAAATCCCGTAGAACTTTTCAAACTCCTCTCTTGCGCTTTCGGCAGTGCCCGTCATGCCCGCAATTTTCGGATAAAGCCTTGCGAAATACTGCAAGGGGATACTGCCTATTATTCTGCCTCTTGAAGTTATGGTAAGACCGTGTTTTGCTTCTGCCGCCGACTGTAATTCTCCCGGGAAAACTCTGCCGGGGGCTGTCCTGCCCGTAAATTCGTCTACAAGCACGATTTTGCCGTCTTTTACGATATAGTCCTTGTCCTCTTTCAAAACCTCTCTTGCCTTAAGGCAAGCGCAAATCTTCGCCAAAAGTCCTGCATTTTTCGCGGAGTAAATACTGCCCGCTCCGAAAACTTCTTCCGCTTTGTCAGCGCCGTTATCGGTGAGATAAACGTTTTTGGTTTCCTCGTCAATTTCAAAGTCATTTTCATTGAAATCCGCGATTTTCCCGTATACCTCTTTTACTGTGCCGTCGTCTTTTACAGCAACATCTCCCGCTATGACAAGCGGTATTCTCGCTTCGTCAATCAGAATGCTGTCCGCTTCGTCAAAAATAGCGAAATCGAACTTCGGAAAGCACATTTTCTCCGTTTCAAGTTCAACGAAATCCCTCAGATAATCAAAGCACGTTTCCTTAGCGGTAGAGTAAACGACCTGCTTCAGATAAGCGGATTTGCGCTCGGCAGGAGGCGTTTTTTCGGTTATAACGCCGACCGAAACCCCCATTTCGTCATATACGGGCTTCATCCACTTATAATCGCGGTTTGCAAGATAATCGTTGAATGTTAAAACGTGTACAAACCCGCCGTTTAACGCGTGTGCGCAAGCCGCGAAAACCGCGCACAGCGTCTTTCCTTCGCCCGTCTGCATCTGCACCATTCTGCCTTTATTAAGCGCAATTGACGCTGATAACTGTTCGTCAAACGGCGTTATATGAAGCGTCTTTTTCACAGCGTTATAACAGCTCGCGAAAATTTCCTCTGTTGAATTTCCCGAAACATTCCCGCTGTCCGCAAGCGATTTTATCTTTAATATGGTTTTATTGTCAGAAATCTCCAAATTTATCCTCCCGACCTTGCTTCAATCAGCGCGTTGCTGAGTTCATGCCCTCTGCTGTTAAGCCAGCGTGTGACCGTGCGCGTAGTCTGTCCGTTTTGCGACATCTCGCACAATCTTTCAAAACTCACCCATTTTGCCGCGCAGACCTCGATTGCCTGCAATTTAAGCTGTGTAAGTTCAACATTTCTTTCCAGAACGTAAAAATCCCTTAACATGCTGTCAGTCGTCATTGTCCAGTCAAGCACAAGTTCATCGGGACTTGCTTCTATGCCCGTTTCCTCAAAAAGTTCCCTCGCCGCGGCTTCTCTTGAAGTTTCTCCCGATACCGCGCAGCCGCCCGAACATTCCCATTTCCCTCCGCTTGTTTTTTCGGGAACTCTCTGCGTAAGAAGAATTTCTCCTCTGCTGTTTACCGTCATAACCTGAACGACAATGTGATATTCGCCCGGCGGTATGGGCGCGCCTCTAAGAATTTTTTTGCCGAGAGGTTTTCTGTCGTAAGTGTACAAGTCAAAATATTCCGTCATCGGCTAATCCCCTCTTTTCTCGCTTTTATTTTCTTTTTCATAAGGCAAGTTTTAAATTTCCCCCCCCAAAAAAGTTTTCAACTTGCCCAAAAGATACACTATTTTTATTATAACATATATTTGCAATAATTTCAAGATTGACAAACTATTTTTTATAGATTATAATAGATTATGATAAATTCTTTGGAGATGATTTTTATGTATGATCCCGTTATCTTTGACCTTGACGGTACGCTTTTAAACACTTTAGGAGATCTTTGCACAGCGGGAAATTATGCGCTGAACTGTCTTGGGTTTCCTGTTCACGAGGAATGCGAATATAAGCTTTTTGTGGGGAACGGTATTCCAAAGCTTATAGAACGCATTCTGCCAAAAGGATTTTCTGAAAATGATTTCAATGAAGCATACAGAATATTCGGTGAATATTATTCGGTTCACAATGCTGACAGGACTGTGCCGTATGACGGGATTGCAGAACTTGTTGCAGAACTTAATTCGCTTGGAATAACCTGCCTTTGCAACACAAACAAGTCGCACGCCTATGCTGTTAAACTTCTGAAGCGGTTTTTTGCTGACAGTATAACGGAAATCATAGGCGGTGAGAACGGATTTGAGAGAAAACCCGCGCCGGATGCCGCGCGGTATTTAGCCGAAAAATACAAAAAACCGAACCGCAAACCCATTTACATAGGCGACAGTTCGGTTGATATGCAGACGGCAATAAATGCGGGAATAGACGCGTGCGGGGTGTTGTGGGGATTTCGTGCAAGAGATGAACTGGAAAGTTACAAGCCTGCTTTCTTGGTGAACAATGCAGAGGAACTGCGTTCGGTCATTCTCGGATAATATCGGCAAAAAATTTTGTAAAGCTATTTACAATTTAAACGGAATGTGTTATAATGAACTTAGGGTTATTTTATTCTGAATAAGGAGTTATTTTATGACATTTGAAGATTTTATTATGCAGGCGCGTGAAATGAAAGCCTCGGATATTCACCTTACTGTCGGTATGCCGACAGTTATAAGAGTACACGGAGAATTAAGACGTTATCAGGACCTTTCAGACCAGGTTGTTTACCGCACGATTATGTCTATACTTACTCCCGAACAAGAGCAGATACTTTCTAAAGGGCGCGATGTTGACTTCAGCTTTGAACTTAAAAACGGCGCGCGTCAGCGTGTAAACGTGTTCCACCAGAGCGGAAAACTTGCATGTTCTATTCGTTTGCTGAACGAGGAAATTCTTACCATTGAACAGCTTGGACTGCCGCCTGTTCTGCTTGAACTTGCGAAAAAGCGCAAAGGGCTTATTCTCGTTACGGGACCTACGGGTTCGGGCAAATCCACAACTCTTGCTGCCATGATACAAAACGTAAACGAAACCCGCGCGTGTCATATCATAACCATAGAAGATCCTATTGAATACCGCTATCCCCAGGCAAAAGCCACCATACATCAGCGTGAAGTCGGACGTGATGTTCAGAGCTTCTCGGACGCGCTGAGAAGTGCGCTGCGTGAGGATCCGGACGTTATTCTTATCGGTGAGATGCGCGACTATGAAACAATTTCGCTCGCGCTGACTGCCGCTGAAACGGGACATCTTGTGTTCGGAACGCTTCATACGTCATCTGCGGCGCAGACTATCGACCGTATTATCGACGTCTGCCCTGTTGACGCAAAAGAACAGGTACGAGCGCAGGTTGCGAACATGATACAGGGAGTTGTGGCGCAGCTGCTTATTCCTACATCTGACGGCAAGGGCAGAGTTGCGTGCGATGAAATCATGCTCGGCACTGACGCCATAAGAAACCTTATCCGCGCGAATAAGATAGCGCAAATGGAAACAACAATGCAGGGCGGCTCGTCTGTCGGAATGCAGACGCTTATAGACGCGCTTGGAAAGCTGTATAAGGCGGGGAAAATATCCTATCAGACAGCGCTTGAATACTCAAATAACCCGCCCGAAATGGAAAAGAAACTTATGAGCTAGAATACAGTATACAGTTTATAGTGTAAAGTATACAGTTAAGGTATCCGCGCATTATCTGCCAAAGGCAGATAATGCGCGGATAATATTTAGATTGTTTTGAAATTATCAGAGCGTAAGCAACCGTAACAGGTTGCTTACACTCTACTTCTAGAAGTTAGAGTTTAAAGCAAAAGAGCGTAAACCGTTAAATGGGTTTACGCTCTGATAATTTCAAAACAATCTTAATCCAAACCTATCAATTTTAATCAATTTCCAAAAACTTTTTGATATTCCCTTTTTCAATGAAATTAGGAGTTTGTTCAAATCCTTTTTTTTGGTTTTTGACTTTCTTTAGATTGCTCCAAAGCGGACGCTTGTTCTATCCATTGGATTTATGTTCATATAAGTATTTGCTATATAATCTCGGAGCAAATGTTATAAAAAGTAAGCAGAACAGCAAAAGAACTGCACTTACCTGAATATTTAGAAAATAGCCAACAACACCTAAAAGTATAATGAAACCGCCACCGAAAAACCATATTTTGCCGGCAAAGCTTTGGGTTTTTGTCCATATATCATTATCTTCATACGCCCAGGGTGCTTTTACGCCAATGTAGAAATTTTTCGCATATTTTGGTAACCTATTTCCGAAATATATTAATAATGATCCACAGGCAATCATAACAAGTAAGCTAGCCAATTTAAAATTAACTTTCTCCATATTAATGTACCCTAAAGAACTTAAGCAGATTACAAATTGCAATATATATAAAATTATACTGATTACAGAGTTAAGTAATCCATATTTGCGTTGATCTTTTGATTTGTAATATTGTAAAAATTGCAACACGGCAATAGCCCCACCTAGAAGAGGGAAAACGAAAATAATATATTTTTCAGCAAAGCTGGTTGCTCCGCTCTCGTTCCATTGAACTGCAATCTGATCAGGTAAATGAGGAAGAAATATAAGCCCCGTGACTATCATTAGCACTATAATAACAGGTGATATGAACCAAGAAAAGTGACGCTTTTTCATAATGATACCTCCTAAAAGAAATTAACAAACCAAGTAATTATTTCCTCTACAACGCTAAAATTAATTTCGTAAATAATATATTAACCTCGTC
>CANQOJ010000133.1 GCA_947625455.1 uncultured Clostridia bacterium
CCCATAAACGCCTCGTCGCCGTTTAATTGGTATTCTGACACCCAACGATAGAGCATTCCTGCACTTATGCCCATCTTTTCAGCCACAATCTGTGTCTTAATATTATCCTTAATCACCAGATTGCACGCTGTTACCTTGAACTCCTTGCTGTACTTTTTCTTCATTTTGACACACTCCTCTATTTTATTATATCATTCACTGTTTCATGTGTCAACTTTTATTATACAACTTTCCAACTGTTTACTGTACACTGTACACTGTCAACTGACAATAGAGCGCAAAACGCTCGATAGGCTTACGCTCTCAAAAATTCAAAACAATCTAAATTGTCCGCGCGTTAAGCGCGGACACCATAACTGTATACTTTCCCCAGCGTTATCCGCCGTGAGGCGGATAATGCGTCCACTGTATACTGCGCCAGCTTTAAGCCACGAAAGGAAACGGTCGACTGCCGAAAGCACTACGCCGAAATCGTACTTTTCTTCCTTTACGCCGTCAATCGCGCTGTCGGGAGTATAATCCCAGCCGAATGCTTTCATAATAAGCGAACAGGTGAGCTCGGCTTCGTATTCCATTTGTTCATGCGGCGGCTTTTCGCGTTTGGGGATTTTGCAGTTGAGGTAATCCGATTTCTGAATTTCATCATCAATCGTCAAATGCCCGCAGAGCAAATGCCCTATCTCGTGAAAGAAAGTTGGTATTTGACGGGAAAAATCAAGCCTGCTGTTTACAAGCAGCACATAGCGCGTCAGTATGCTTTTCGCTTCACCGTTTTTGCCGATATATTTAATCGGCACGGCGTTCGGCTGATAAATCATTTCGCCGAAAAGGCGCTCTCCGTAGTCCTTTTCTCCGAAATAAACGCCATGCTGATTTAAAACGAACGCAAGCTGTTCTTTGGTGAATTGCGGTACTTGCGGGAGAGTTTCACGGCTTACGGTTTTCATCCATTCGGGAAGCGGAGTGTTGTCGGCGCTGTATGTGTCGATTGCTTCGTAGTATATGTCAAGAGGTGCAAAGGGCTTTACTATAATCAGCGGTCTTGCTTCGGGCTTTGGCAGGCGGTTGTAATCTTTAAGCCAGGTATTTTCGCTTGCCGCAAAGCCTATGCCCGGTCGCTGAACCAGAAGCACTGCCGAATTAAACAGCGACAATCCCGACGCATACCACATATACGCGCCGTAGTTTGACCAGTCATCGAACATTTTGTTCCGAACGATGTATTGTAAAATAGGATTATTTGGTTTCATAGCATTACATGCAGTATACAGTGGACAGGGGAAAGTATACAGTTATGGTGCCGCTGGCGCGGCAAATTTAGATTGTGTTCATATTATAAGAGCGTATTTCTTTCGAGCGATTTACGCTCGTTTAATCCCAAAACAATCAGGATATTATCCGCGCAAGCGGATACCTTTACTGAATACTTTCCATTGTCCACTGTCAACTGCCGACAGACATTAGTCGCGCTCTAATGCCGTAATTCCCGAACGAACCATTTTTATTATTCCGAAAGGTTTAAGCAGGTCGATAAAGCTGTCGAGCTTTACCGGCTCGCCAGTTAGTTCAAGCATAATGCTGTCCTTGCCGACGTCAACAGGCTTCGCTCTGTAAAGATTTGCGATTTCTATTATCTTATGCCTGTCCTCTTCAGAACGTCCCGCGCGGATAAGGATATGTTCGCGGGTTACAGCGTCGTTCAATATCTTTACCTCGTGAATGTCGTAGAGCTTCATAAGCTGGTTCTTTATCTGCGTTATGACCTTAAAATCGCCCTCAACGACAATTGTAAGCCTTGATATATCGGGTTCTTCCGTTTCGGCGGCGTTCAGACTTTTGATGTTGAAGCAGCGGCGGCTGAACAGTCCCGCAACTCGCAGAAGAACGCCGTTGTTGTTGTTTACTTTAACCGAAAGCACATATTCCTGTTCCATATTACGCCTCCAGATTTATCTCTGTAATCGGATTTACAACGGGTTTGCCCGCAGGTATCATCGGCAGCACATTTATATCCTTGTCGATTTTAACCTCTACCATTACAGGTTCGGTCTTTGAAATTTCAAGAGCTTGCTTTAACACAGGCTCAATGTCCTCGTTTTTAGCGATTACAAACGCCTTTATGCCGAATGCTTCTCCAAGCTTTACATAGTCGATATGGCGGTTGTCAAGAGTTGTCTGCGAGAAATGCTTTTCATAGAAAAGGCGCTGCCACTGACGCACCATTCCGAGAACGTTGTTGTTTATTACAATTTCTATTATCGGTATCTTATGAGCGTAAGCAGTGATAAGTTCGTTTAAGTTCATAGCAAAACTGCCGTCGCCTGCGATATTGACAACAGTCTTTTCGGGGCAGCCGACCTTTGCGCCGATAGCCGCGCCAAGTCCGTAGCCCATTGTACCAAGACCGCCCGAAGATATAAAGCTTCTCGGCTTCGTGAACGTGTAATACTGCGCCGCCCACATCTGATTTTGTCCGACTTCGGTCGCTATGACAGCTTCGCTGTTTGTAAGCTCGTCAAGTTTTCTTATGACAGCTTCGGGCGTTACGGGGAAATCGGCTGTTCCTTTCTGAACGGGTTCATTGCATTTTCTGGCGATAATTTCGTCAGTCCAGGAGTTCTTTTTCTGTTCAATCTTCCCGCACAACGTGTTCAGCACGTTTTTTACATCGCCCTTTATCGTTGCCTGCGCTTCGACGTTTTTGTTAAACTCGGCAGGATCAATGTCTATGTGGATAATTTTGGCATTCTTTCCGAAAACGGCAGGCTCGCCGATAACTCTGTCGGAAAAGCGCGTTCCTATGCCGATAAACAAATCGCACTCGTTGAGGGCTTCGGCGGCTTTTACCGTGCCATGCATGCCGAGCATGCCGATATAGCGCCTGTTACGCTGGTCAAACGCGCCTTGTCCCATAAGCGAACATGATACGGGCGCGTCGCAAAGCTCTGCAAGCCTTGCAAGCTCCGTTTCAGCCTCCGCCGAAACAACTCCTCCTCCCGCGTAAATATACGGCTTTTGGGAGTTTCTGATGAACTCCAGAGCTTTTTCTATATCGTCCTCGTTTGCATTTTCCGCTTGTTTCGGAACAGATTTTCCGAGCGGGGTATATTCGGCAGCAGCCGCGGTGATGTCCTTTGGAATGTCAATAAGGACGGGACCTTTTCTTCCGCTGCCCACAATTTCAAACGCAAGCCGAATTGTTTTGGCAAGCTCTTTTATGTCCTTGACGATAAAATTGTGCTTGGTTATGGGCATAGTAATGCCTGTTGTGTCAACTTCCTGGAAGCTGTCAAGACCGAGCAGACCGCACGAAACGTTTCCCGTAATAGCGACAAGCGGGATTGAGTCCATATACGCCGTTGCTATTCCCGTGGTGAGGTTTGTAGCGCCGGGACCTGACGTTGCGATAACAACGCCCGTTTTGCCCGTTGCTCTTGCATAGCCGTCAGCGGCGTGGCATGCGCCTTGTTCATGTGAAGTGATGATATGGCGTATTCTGTCGCCGTACTTGTAAATGCTGTCGTAGATATTCAGCACAGCGCCGCCCGGATAGCCGAAAACGGTGTCCGCGCCCTCGCTGAGCAAACATTCTACAATTATATCCGCTCCCGTTAATAACATAAAACCAGACCTTTCCTTTTCTTTCATAATACATATTTTATTATAACACATCTTAAACTTAAAGTCAACTTTATTTTCATTTATCGGCAGTTTTCGATTTTTAGGCAGGCTTTTGGGAAAAGTTTTGTGCATTTTTCATAGAGGTAAGAGGTTAGAGGTAAGAAGTAAGAGTTTAATTCAAACGTGATTTTCCCTGCTAGAGGTTAGAGTTTATTTCAAGCCTGATTTTTCTGTTTAGAGTTGGCTTGACTTCAACTCTTACCTCTTACCTCTAAACACGCTTAAAATCCAGCTTCCGGCAGATTATATAAATCGAAAAATTGCGCATAATAATTCGGGGTGATACTGTGAAAAAATTTTTTAAAGGCGCGGTATGCGGATTTTTAAACGGATTTTTCGGTTCGGGCGGCGGGGTTGCAGCTGTTCCCATTCTTGAAAAAGAGGGGTGCAGCGCTAACGAAGCGCATGCAACTTCGGTTGCGGTGATTTTCGTCCTAAGCCTTGTAACAGCGGCGTTTTACGGGCTTTCGGGAAATCTTGACTTCAAAACCGCTTGGAATTACATTCCGTTCGGGCTTTTAGGGGCGCTTTGCGGAGCGTTTTTCCTGAAGAAAATTCAAGCCGTGTGGCTGAAAAGAATATTCGGCGGGATAGTGTCTGTCGCCGCAGTGAGGATGTTTTTGGCATGAATTTTGTAGGACAGGCTTTAGCGGGATTTCTCACGGGCGTTTTAGCGTCTATGGGGCTTGGCGGGGGATTTGTGCTGGTGGTGTGGCTTACGCTGTTTATGAACATAGACCAGCGCACCGCCCAGGGGATAAACGTTCTGTTTTTCCTGCCCATAGCATTCACCGCGCTTATTTTGCACCTTAAAAATGATTTGATTAACAAACAGCTCGTAAAGCAACTTTTATTCGGAGGAGTTGTCGGCGCAGCAGTCGGAACATTCGGCGCGCAGATCGTCGCTAACGAACTCTTAAGAAAACTCTTCGCAGTTTTCCTCCTTGCATTCGGATTGAGAGAGATTTTCTCAGCAGAGGGCGGTTTCAGCAAGGGGAAAACCTTTTGAAAAAGGGTTTCCCCTTGAACCCCTTTTCCAAAACTTTTTATATCGGCTGATGAAGATAAGGTTCTTTAGCGCATAAAAGAAAAACAGCATTAAATTCCAAACAATGACGGCGTTATAAAGTTTTTGAAAAGGGAGTTTGAGGGAAAACTTTTTTCAAAAAGTTTTCCCCTCAATAATGTTGAGGTCAAAACAGGGTTTGAAAAGGAAATCTTGTTTTAGTCCAAAATTCTAGCCTCTAATCTCTTAAATTCTAGCTTCTAGTAGGTTTTTCCCCTTGAACCCTTTTCTAAAACTTTCATTATGGCTGATAGCGGCGGGGTTCTTTAGCGCATAAAAGAAAAACAGCATTAAATTCCAAACAATGACGGCGTTATAAAGTTTTTGAAAAGGGAGTTTGAGGGGAAAACTTTTTTCAAAAAGTTTTCCCCTCAATATTAGCATCTAGTTGCTATCGATGTATTCCCGCACGGCAGCGCTATTCCCGTCCTGCTTACGGGAAGTCCTATCTCCTCGCTGTTTATCGTTATCTTAAAGCGCTTTCCTACTGTCATCTGCAAAAGATAGTTCATAACCGACGGCGAAAGCCCCGTTGTGTAGCTGTTCAGGACAACAAACAGCGGCTTTTCGCTCAAAAGTTCGGTTATGTCGCACATAAGCGAATATATGCAGTCCTCAATCTTCCACATCTCGCCGTTTGTTCCTCTGCCGTAACTCGGCGGATCCAGAATTATGCCGTCATAGCGCGTGCCGCGGCGTATCTCGCGCTTTATGAATTTGTTTGCGTCGTCAACTATCCACCTTATCGGCTTTTCGGACAATCCCGAAAGCTTTGCGTTTGTTCTCGCCCAGTCAACCATTCCCTTTACCGCGTCGCAATGACAAACGCTTGCTCCCGCTTTAGCGCAGGCAAGCGTTGCGCCGCCCGTATATGCAAAGAGATTAAGTACATTTATAGGTCTGCCCGCTTTTTGTATGACATCCGAGCAGAAATCCCAGTTCACCGCTTGTTCGGGGAACAATCCCGTGTGTTTAAAGCCTGTGGGTTTGACCAAAAACTTAAGTTCTCCATAACTTATCTGCCAGCTTTCGGGGAGTTCTCTCCGAAATTCCCACTGTCCTCCCCCGCTTTGCGAGCGGATATAACGGGCGTTTGCGGTTTGCCATTCGGGCGCGGTTTTGCTGTCTTTCCATATTATCTGCGGATCAGGGCGTATCAACACTGCTTCTCCCCACCTTTCAAGCCTTTCGCCGTCAGACGCGTCAATAAGTTCATAATCTTTCCATTTGTCGGATATTCGCATTTTTATTCTCCGTTCTTAAATTTCATTCGGATATAAATTCATTTTACCACTTTTGTTCTGATTTGTCTACAATATTTTGCCGAAATTTTGGTGAAAATACTTGACTTTGTAGTTTGATTTGTAGTATAATATAAGATGTATTTTCAGACTGTAAAAACTACGCGGGGTTAGAGACTAGAGTTGAAGTCAAGCCAACTATAAAAAGGAAATGTTGCCCTATTCGTAATGGCTAGAACGCACCTTTCCCTTTCAACGCACGCCTGCTCCGGCGCGCTCCGGGGTGCAGCCACTCAAATTCGCGAAGCGAATTTGCCGCGCGCCGCGCGTGGCTTTGGCGAAGCGG
>CANQOJ010000134.1 GCA_947625455.1 uncultured Clostridia bacterium
CTATTGACATTTGCCCTGGTGTTCTTGGTTGTGGCGCAAATGCCTGTGCTGGTGTTGGATGCGGTGCGAACGGATGAGGTGGTAACGCGTGTGCTGCAGCAGCATGTGCAGCAGATTTCTGCTTAGCTAACCTATGTGCTGCTAATGATGCCAATATTACAATTGAATCTTGGCCTAAGAGCAATAGTCCGATTGACATTGACGGGGTTCAGCAGTATGACAACGATTGGGCGGGCGTTTCCGGAACAATGTTGGTACGCCCCAATGGAGCAACAACGACGCAGTACAGGACAGCAGTTGCTTTTGCCGAAAAGCAGATCGGCAAACCGTACAATTGGAATTTCTTGAATAAGAATACTACAGACAGTTTTTACTGCAGCCAGCTCGTATGGCAGGCTTGGTTGGATGCTGGTATTAACTGCGAAACAGGTTCGACTCCTAACGCTGTCATTGCGCCGGCTGATTTGGTGAACTCCACCAACACCTACGTCGTTCGTACTGTGTAATAAACCTTCAACGGATAATTAATTTATTTGTTATATCTCTGGTAGATGCGAATAAATGAACGGCATTATGCGAATGCGCTCGTGAATAACGAACTACACTCACGGGCGCGTTTTGCATATTTATCTTATCATATCATATTAGAAGCGTTAGTCATTGTGACAGATGGCTGATTGTTTGAAAGGATTGATCGTATGAGGTTTGCGAAAAAAATTGCTGCTATTGGTTTGGCTCTGGCTTTAACAAGTCTTGCGGGCTGCACACAAAAGCAAAAGTTCTCCCAAAAGGAAACAAAATATTACGTTGCTTACTCCCATGTCTTGAATAAAAACGGTGAGTTTTGTGGAATAGATGAAGATGGAAATTACACATCTGCAAGTAAGGTGAATTTGCAGGACGGTTCGAAAATCGAATTTGCCAACGGCAAAAAGATAATCGGCGGATCACGGGCAAATACACATCTGGTTGTCAATAATGACGGGAGTTATGAGGAATTTCATCTGCTCGACAGTTCTGACTATACAGGTGTTTGTGCGATCACTATGAACGATGATAGAATCGTAGCTTCAATGAACGGCGGTTATTCTGATGGAGTGTATGTTAATGATCTTGTCGTTCAAAAATTGTCCGGTGAGGTTGAAATGGAACAGGTGATTGAAATTTTTGCGCGTGATATTATCTGTACGGATGAAACAATCTATATCGTTGGCTCTATGGATCGCGCCGGCGAAAGCGAGAACAAAACTGGGAAAATCATCGCATACAATTTAACAACGGGTGAAATGAGCGAGCAGCTATATGAGTCTAAAAAAGTAATTGAGTCCGCCTGGGTGTTAAACGAAAATCTCTATTGTTCTGTCCGCAATATAAACGGAGGGACTCGTGAGGTTTATGTTATTGACACAAAAACACTCAACAGAACGGAAACATTTGAATTCAGCGGAGAAGTAGAAGGTTTGCTTAATTACGAAGACAAACTTTATAGCGGTATAGGCAATGAATTTTGCCTTATTTCCTCTGAGGATGGCGAAGTCTTGGATAAATTGTATACGCTTCCTCAAGGCAGTTTTATCACCGATACTGCCGCCTTCAATGGGCATATCTATATTACAACGCGTTTCAATAATCCTGATAAAGAAAAATCCGTTTTCGGAACTCAGATTGATTATGATTTATCCGACAAAACATATACCCAAACGCCGATACACATGGATTTTAATAAATACTCGCATTTTGTCGTATGCGCGGCGACAAACAAGTGAGAGTTAGCAAGTGAAAACTAGCAAGGGAGATTTAGCAAGGGGAAAACTTTTTGAAAAAAGTTTTCCCCTTGAACCCTTTTCAAAAACTTTCATTACGGCTGATAGTGATAAGGTTCTTTGACGCATAAAAGAAAAGCAACGTTCGGTAACGAAGCACCGCTCCGCGGATAATATTAGATTGTTTTTAGATTAGTAGAGCGTAAACCTACCGTGGGTTTACGCTCTCCTAAATTCAAAACAATCTAAATCATTCACGAAGTGAATACCTTTACTGATTACTGTACACTGTACACTGTCAACTGACAACAGGGGTTCAAGGGGGAAAACCTGCTAGAAGCTAGACGCATTATGCGCTTCGCGCATAACGCTTTTAAGAAGCTAGAGGCTAGAGTTGAAGTCAAAACAAGGTTTGAAACGGAAATCTTGTTTTAGTTCAAACTCTAGCCTCTAACTTCTTATAAATCTAGCTTCTAGTAGGTTTTCCCCCTTGCGTTCTTAGTTCCTCTTGGCGTACTTAGTACCTCACTGCCATTTTCTGTTATAACTTGGTTTTTCGAGCGCGGGGTTTGAGGTTTTGGGTTTTTGCTTTTTGACGGTTGAAACATAGTCGGCAATATCAAACGGCTTTTTCTTTGGTGTGTTTTTGTACTTATTGTGAAAATACTCGGCGGTTTTTTCAAGGCGCTTTGTATTTCCGAAACGGTCTTTTACGGTAACGGATTTCAGCGTTTCATACAGTCCGAAATTCAGTTCAAATGTGTCGAAAACAAGTTCCCCGTCCTCGTAAATATGATACCCCAGTCTGTTTGAATCAAAGAAATATCCGCGTATCTCGCCCTTGAACTCAATGTTATTCGGGGCGACTTTTGGATTTCTCGAAACGCTTTCAAGCTTTTCAAACGGTATATAGTACAGATTTCGCAGAATGACTTTCTTTCCGTATCTGGTAAATTCTCCCGCGTATTCGCTGAAAACCATGCCTTTGGGGAGAATGTCAAAGTATGTGTATTTGTTGTGCCTTATTGTAAGCTTGTTGGTGAAATATGCCGATACAAACGCCGTTATAAGCCCCGCCATGACGCTTCCCGCCGCGATTAAGAAATACATAACCGCCGTATCTCTGCCGATATTCAGTATTATGTTTGCCGTACAAAACGCGCATAATGAAAACACAGGCACGGTTACAATCAACATAATATGCCTGAATATTTTGGAATATTTCCCGGTTTCGGCGTGGAAATAGCTTTTCATATGATCACCTTTAAACATTATACAATTTTTTATGCCATACGTCAAGCAGTTTGCAAAAATGAATTGACATTTTAAAGATATTGTGATATAATTATCTTGAATTTTATTACACTTTTTTACGAGAAAGGACGACAAAAATGAAATACGATTTTGCCGCTGTTGAAAACAAATGGCAGAAATACTGGGATGAACACCGCACATTCCATACCGAAAACGACTATTCCAAGCCGAAATACTACGCGCTTGTGGAATTTCCGTATCCGTCGGGCGACGGACTTCACGTAGGTCACCCGCGCCCGTATACAGCTATGGATATTGTCGCTAGAAAGCGCAGAATGCAGGGCTACAACGTGCTTTTCCCCATGGGCTGGGACGCTTTCGGTCTGCCTACCGAAAACTACGCGATTAAAAACAAAATCCACCCCGCAATTGTCACAGAACGCAATATAAACCGCTTTCGCGGACAGTTAAAGGCGCTTGGACTTTCGTTTGACTGGGAGAGAGAAGTTAATACCACCGATCCGAATTACTTTAAATGGACGCAGTGGATATTCTTAAAGCTGTTCAACGCGGGGCTTGCGTATAAAAAGGAAATGAACGTAAACTGGTGTACAAACTGCAAGGTCGTTCTGGCAAACGAGGAAGTTGTAAACGGCACCTGCGAGCGCTGTCACGGCGAAGTTATCCACAAGGTCAAAAATCAGTGGATGCTGAAAATTACCGACTACGCGCAGAAACTGCTTGACGACCTCGACAGCGTTGACTATTTCGAGAAGATTAAGACCGCGCAGGTAAACTGGATAGGACGTTCAACAGGCGCTGAAGTCAATTTCACAACAACTCTTGGCGATACCTTAACCGTTTATACAACGCGCCCCGATACCCTTTTCGGCGCAACGTATATGGTAATTTCCCCCGAACACCCGCTTATTGAAAAATGGGTGGACAAAATCACTAACCTTGATGATGTAAGGGCTTATCAGAAAGAGGCATCAAGAAAATCAGACTTTGACCGCACGGAGATGAACAAGGACAAAACGGGCGTTAAACTCGGCGGGGTTATGGCAATAAATCCCGTAAACGGCACGCAGATACCGATATTCATTTCGGACTATGTTCTTATGTCATACGGCACGGGAGCAATTATGGCTGTTCCCGCACATGATACGCGCGACTGGGAGTTTGCGAAGAAGTTTAATCTGCCGATAATTGAAGTTGTAAAAGGCGGCGAGGACGTTCAAAAGGAGGCGTTCACCGACTGCGCAACGGGAGTTATGGTAAACTCGCAGTTTCTTGACGGACTGTCGGTTGAGGACGCAAAGGTCAAAATCAAGGAATGGCTGACGGAAAAAGGCGTTGGTCATGAAAAAGTGAACTACAAACTCCGCGACTGGGTGTTCTCGCGTCAGAGATACTGGGGCGAACCTATTCCCGTGGTTTACTGTGAGAAATGCGGTTGGGTTGGGCTTCCCGAAAGCGAACTTCCGCTTAAATTGCCCGAAGTTGAAAGCTATATGCCCACCGACAACGGCGAAAGCCCGCTGTCTACCCTTGAAAGCTTCATCAACACCACTTGTCCGAAATGCGGAGGTCCTGCCAAGCGCGAAACCGATACAATGCCTCAGTGGGCAGGTTCAAGCTGGTATTTCCTGCGCTACACCGATCCCACAAACGACAAGGAACTTGCTTCAAAAGAAGCACTTAACTACTGGCTGCCCGTAGACTGGTACAACGGCGGTATGGAGCACACAACGCTTCATTTACTCTACAGCCGTTTCTGGCACAAGTTCTTATATGACCAGGGAGTTGTTCCCACAAAAGAACCTTATGCAAAGCGCACCTCTCACGGAATGATTTTAGGCGTTGATCCGACTGATCCGACAAAATTCTGCAAGATGTCAAAATCGCTTCACAATGTCGTAAATCCCGACGAAGTTGTAAAAGAATACGGCGCGGATACAATGCGACTTTACGAGATGTTCGTGGGCGATTTTGAAAAAGCAGCGCCGTGGCAGGAAAACGGAATAAAAGGCTGTAAGAGATTTCTGGAGCGCATATGGAGCATGTCCGAAAATCTGAAAGACGGCGATGAATACAGCGACAAACTGCGCTCGGCAATGCACAAGACGATAAAGAAAGTCACCGAAGATATAGAAACGCTGAAATTCAACACCGCTATCGCCGCAATGATGGGGCTTCTGAATGACGCTGACAATGCGGGCGGATTTAACAAGGCGGAGTTTCATGACCTGCTGATAATCTTAAACCCGTTTGCACCGCATATAACAGAAGAACTTTTCAATTCCTTGGGTTTCGGCATACTCAACGAGCAAAAGTGGGCGACATATGACGAGGAGTTATGCAAAGACAGCACCGTTGAACTTGTCGTTCAGATAAACGGAAAGCTCAGAGGACGCTTTAACGCACCCGTCAATTCGGACAATGAAACGCTTATAAATATGGCGCTTGAACTGCCCGAAATTAAAACGGCGACTGACGGAAAAACGATTGTAAAGAAAATCGCTGTTCCAAATAAATTGGTAAATATTGTCATTAAATAAATTAAATTGCCCCGCTAAACTGCGGGGCAATCAGGCTGTCGATAAACCCTCATCTACTTCGTCAACGGCTTGTCAACAGCCACAAAGGCTAGTTGACAAGCCGTTTCCTCGTATCTGAGGGTTTCTCGGCAGCCTGAAATTTGACTTTTTATACAGGTTGCTTATATATCGGCATTTCAAAACCTGTTCAGAAAGAAATTGCCGAAAGTAAGGAAAAGCGTATTAAGTTTAAATCTTTAAAATTCACGCAAGCTTTATAAATATGATGTGTGCCGAAACAGGCTGAGTTCCGCCCGCGTCAGGCGTTATTATCAAAGCCGAGGGATTGTCGGCGGGATTGCGGACAGTTACGGAGGAGTTTGCGTCTGTTGACGTTACAAGCGCTGTGCCTATTATTGACGACGCGCCTGTCGCTCTGCCGAAAACTGCGTAATCAAGTTCCTCGCCGTTAAGCGTAAGCACAAGCTGACCTGCCTGATTTGTGTTCACCGTGAATATAACAAGATATGTTCCCGCTTCAGTAAGTGTAAATGTCGAATCGTCAGCCCTTACAACAGCGCTGTTTGATGACGGCGCATTCCTCGGAAAGCTTACATCTTCTCCAGGCGCAACTGTTTCGGCATTGTCGGGCGGCATAAGTGCGTAAAAGTCAGCGTATCCCGTTGTTGTCGGCAAACCCGGTTCGCCGACAACAACGGGA
>CANQOJ010000135.1 GCA_947625455.1 uncultured Clostridia bacterium
TATCATAAACGGTCTTACGGATTTCTGCCACCCTTGTCAGGTGCTTGCGGATTTGCAAACCATACGCGAGTACAAAAACAAGCTTGAGGGGCTTAATTTCTGCTATATCGGTGACGGCAACAATATGGCGAACTCGCTTACTGTCGGCTGTCTTAAAGCGGGAATGAACGTAACTCTCGCCTGCCCTGAGGGATATTACCCCGACAAGCAGGTCTTGGACTTTACGAGGGATTATGAAAACTTCAAGCTGCTTAGTGATCCCGTTGAAGCGGCGGCAGACGCTGACGTGCTTTATACGGACGTCTGGGCGTCTATGGGTATGGAGGACGAGGTAGAAAAACGCAGAATTGCGTTTAAGGGCTATCAGATAAACGACAGCGTTATGGCTTCCGCAAAGCCCGATGCAATAGTTATGCACTGCCTGCCCGCACACCGTGAGGAAGAAATCACCTCAAAGGTTTTTGAACAGCACGCAAAGGAGATTTTTGACGAGGCTGAAAACCGTCTGCACGCTCAAAAGGCGGTTATGGTAAGGCTTATGGCAAACGAGGGTTAATTTCTATACTACTGATACGGCATATAAATCGGAATTTAGGCGGTTAGATTTATGAATGAAAAATGTGGCGGAGAGTAAATTGAGAGCGTAATGGCATCTACGCATGGAATGTTTTTCTATCCTAACGGTGAGATAAATAAGCTGAAACCGAAAAGAAGTTCCATTACCTGCTATTGCTGTAAGAATTGCGGGCATATTCAGGATTTTAAAGCAGTTGAAGTTGATAAATTAAAATAACGGATGATATTTACAATCAACTCAATAAATGTTTTTCTGTGTTTCAATAAACCAACAACACCGAACAGTTTTGTTCGGTGTTGTTTTTTACTTCAATTTTGAAATAAGGCAAGAGATTATGCGCTTATTTTCGTCGGCAGAGTACCCGCAAAGCGCCTTGCGGACAGTGTAAACAAACAGCTTGTCGGTTTCGGATTTCAGTCTTTTCCGAATAATTTCATCCGAAATATGTATTTTAACGCTTATTTTCTTTGAAATACCCGTCATACTTAATGCCCCCTTGAAAGTATATTATGACAGCGGACTTGTACAAGATTACGGGTGATTTTAAGAAAGAGGGGTATTATGAAAATTGCAATTTATTCAAGGAAATCAAAGTTTACGGGCAAGGGAGAAAGCATTGAAAATCAGGTTTCGCTCTGCCGTGAATACATCAAAACGCACATTCCCGAAGCGTGCGACAATGACATAATAGTTTTCGAGGACGAGGGCTTTTCAGCCAAAAACCTCGACAGACCGCGCTTTAAGGAAATGATGAAAATTGAAAACGAACAGCCGTTTGATTATATCATAGTTTACAGGCTTGACAGAATAAGCAGGAATGTCGGTGATTTCGCAAATCTTATCGAAAAGCTGAACGAGCAAAAAACAAGCTTCGTCTGCATAAAAGAACAGTTTGACACTTCAACGCCCATGGGGCGCGCTATGATGAACATTTCCGCGGTATTCGCACAGCTTGAGCGGGAAACAATCGCAGAGCGCATACGCGACAACATTGTTCTTCTGGCAAGGACAGGACGCTGGCTTGGAGGTGTCACGCCGCTTGGATTTACGGGAGAAAAGCTTGAAATAAAAGATGCAGAGGGAAAACGGCGGTTTGCATACAAGCTGTCGCCAGTTAAGGAAGAAATATCAAGAGTAAAGACGATATACGAAAAATTTCTTGAATATCATTCGTTGACTAAAACAACGTCATGGCTTATTGCAAACGGAATTAAGTCGCGCGGAGGGAATGACTTCCGCACTAGGGCGGTAAGGGATATACTTAAAAATCCCGTTTACTGCACGGCTGATGAAAATTCACTTTTCTATTTTGAGAAACTTGGGTGCGACGTTTGCTTTACAAAAGATGAAATAAGCGGGAAGCGCGGTATAATGCCGTTTTGCAGGACAGCTCAAAGCGGAAAGAAAACCCGCAGGACTTCTTTTGATGAATGGATAATCGCGCTCGGAAAGCACAAGGGAATAATAAACTCGGAAGAATGGATAAAAACTCAGAATTTGCTGGGGCAAAACACTTCAAAATCGTTTTACAAGCCGTCAAGAAACACCGTCGCAATTTTCACGGGACTTGTAAAATGCGGAAAATGCGGGCATAATATGCGCCCCCGCATAACCTCAAGAAATGCCGATAATACCGAAAGGTTTTCGTATATGTGCGAATATAAAGAGCGCTCACGCAAGATGAAATGCGATATGAAAAACGTATGCGGAAATGAACTTGACAAAATCGTGTGTGAGGAAATTTTGAAGCTTGTGAAAATTGACAAATCGGTAAAGCATGAACTTAGCCTGCTGACGAAAAACATTCCCGAAAACGACAACTCCGCTGAAATCAAAAATCAGATAGCTCACAAGGAAAAAGAAATCTCAAAACTTATGCGCGCTTTTGCAGGCTCGGACAACACAACTTTCGGATATGCCGAAAATGAAATAAAAAATCTTGGGAATGAAATACAAATGCTGAATGAAGAACTTTCGCGCATTGAAATCAAGAAATCCGAAAATTTGGACGTTGAAGCTGTCGCTGATGAATTGCTGAAATTCAGCGACAGATTTGACGAATTGACAGTGGTTGAAAAGCGGGAATTTGTAAATAAGGTTGTTGAAAAAATCATCTGGGACGGTGAAAATGTTCACATTTATCTGAAATAATTGTCAACTGTTTTATATTGCGTGGTTGACATTCAGGAAAAGAAGTGTTATAATTAAATAAAAAAGAGGTAACGATTTTGACAATCAAAGAACAAATCCGAGGACTTCTTGAAGAAAACCGAGGTAATTTTATTTCGGGAGAAAGTATCGCAAGAAAACTCTACTGCACGCGCGGGGCGGTATGGAAAGCAATAAAGTCATTAAGAGCGGACGGTCTTGAAATAACGGCGGTGACTAACCGCGGGTATTGCCTTGACGATAAAGGGGATATTCTCAGCGAAGCTGGTATAAGGCGCTATTTAGGCAAAAACGGGGAGATTATTGTTTTTAAAACGATTGATTCCACAAACACATATCTTCGCGGACTTGCCGCAAACGGCGCGGGAGAGGGTGTACTTGCGGTTTCATCAGAGCAGACAAACGGTTACGGCAGGCGCGGCAGAAACTTCTTCTCCCCTGCTGATACGGGACTTTATATGAGCATTTTGCTGCGTCCGAAATTTTCCGCGCAGACTGCTGTGAAAATAACTGCGGCGGGCGCTGTCGCGGTGTGCAGGGCAATTGATAAGGTTTTGGGAATAAGCGCGGACATTAAATGGGTAAACGACATTTACTGCGATGGGAAAAAGGTTGCGGGTATTGCGACAGAGGGCGCGCTGAATATTGAAAACGGGCTTTTTGACTATGCGGTTATAGGCATAGGAATAAACGTATATAAACCGCAAAATGATTTTCCCTCTGATATTTCAGCAACAGCAGGCGTACTGACTGAAACGCAGACTGCCGATACTAAAAACAGGCTTTGCGCAGAAATCTACAAAAGTTTTATGGAACTTTATCATAAACTTCCCGAATGTGACTTTATAAGCGAATACGAGAAACGTTTGATGTGGAAAGGCGGAAAAATCTACATTATTTCGGGTGCTGACGGGAAAATCAAAACTCCCGCCGTACTGCTTGGCATAGATGAAAACTGCGCTTTAAAGGTGAGGTATGAAAACGGAAAAGAGGACGTAATTTCTTCTGGAGAAATAAGCATAAGGAGATAACTATGACAAAAACGAAAAACAAAACCGTAATGATTTGCATATGCGCTGTGTTTGCCGCGCTGATTGCGGTAGGCGCATTTATAAGAATACCTATCCCCTACATAAACGTGACATTACAGGTGTTTTTCGTGGCGCTGGCGGGAATGCTGCTGGGAGGAAAATACGGCGCACTTAGCGTGTGCGTTTATATTTTACTCGGACTTATCGGTATTCCGATATTCACTGAGGGAGGCGGTTTTTTCTATGTTCTGAAACCGACTTTCGGTTATCTGATAGGATTTGCTGTCGGCGCTTACTTTATGGGAAAAATAGCTAACAATGTTTCAAATCCCTCGTTTAAGCGTTTGTTTATAGCTGATACTGTGGGGATTTTAATAATGTACGCAATAGGAGTTGTGTATTTTTATATCGCGTCAAACCTATGGGTAGGCGGAGGCGGGATAAGCGTGGGCGCGTGCCTGCTTTACTGCTTTGTTCTTCTTTTCCCAAAGGATTTTGTTGTCAGCATTATAGCGATATTCCTCGCCAAAAGGCTTATTCCTGTTTTGAGAAAGTATAAAGGTGAATAAAGTGAACATAAACGAACTTAAAAATAAAGTATTAAACGGTTACTCTATAACGCGAAATGACGCTTTAGAACTTATAACGGCAGACCTTAACGATTTATGCCGGGCGTCTGACGAAATAAGGCGGAAATTCTGCGGAAACGATTTTGATATCTGCACCATAATTAACGGCAAGAGCGGGCGTTGTTCGGAAAACTGCAAATACTGCGCTCAATCATCACACTACAGCGCAAAATGCGAGGTATATCCTCTGCTCGGAAAAGACGAGATTGTAAAACAAGCTTTGTACAACTATGAAAAGGGCGTTTTGAGATACTCAATAGTTTGCTCGGGAAAAAGGCTTTCCGACAGCGAAGTTGACAGCCTTTGCGAAAGCATACGCGCAATAAAACAGGCTTGTCCGATTTCGGTTTGTGTTTCCGTTGGTTTGCTTGACGAAAACAACTTCAAAAAGCTGAAAGAAGCGGGCGTCAGCCGTGTTCACAACAACCTTGAAACCTCGCGGAGATTTTTCCCCGAAGTTTGCACAACTCACACCTTTGACGATAAAATCTGCGCGATAAACGCCGCGAAATCCGCGGGACTTGAAGTATGCAGCGGAGGGATAATGGGGATAGGCGAAACAATGGAGGACAGGATTGATATGGCGTTTACTTTACGGGAACTTGGCGTGAAATCTGTTCCCGTGAATATGCTTAATCCCATAGTAAACACTCCTCTTGAACACTTCAAAATACCGACCGAAGAAGAAATGGCGAGAATTGTCGCTATTTTTCGTTTTATACTTCCCGACGCGCAAATCAGGCTTGCGGGAGGGAGAGGACTTTTAAAAGACATGGGGAGAATGCTCCTGCTTTCAGGCGCTAACGCGGCAATTTCGGGCGATATGCTTACAACGGCGGGCATTACAATTGAAAACGATATGAAGATGATTTCAGAACTTGGGTTCAATATATAACAGCAAATCGGCGTGTCTGTTTGGATACGCCGATTGTTGTTTTTACTTAATTATTTGAACGACCGCTCGAAAATTCCCGCAACGTCCTCGTCCGTCATTTCGCAAGGATTTGCCGCATATAAGCCGCCCATTGTTTCCCTTGCGTTTTTGGCGAGTGTCATACATTCATCTTTTGTAAACCCGTAGTCGCTCATCTTCAAATCATCAACACCGCAGTCCTTTTGAAGCTGAACAAGCGCGTCAACGAAATCCTGAGGACTTGTGGGATTTTCAACGCCCATAGCCTTTGCCATTTTAATGAACCTGTCATCGCAGGCGTGCTTATCAACAAAGAACTGTGCAAACTCTTTTGAAATCATGATAAGTCCCGCGCCGTGCTGCAAATTTCTGTGATACGCACTCATTGCGTGCTCCATTGAATGCTGGGCAGTCGTGGAAGTAAGCTGCATGGTGATACCTGCCATTGTACTGCCGTAAGCGACGTGTTCGCGCGCTTCAAGGTCATTCCCGTTTTTGACCGCGCGCGGCAGATATTTTGCAATGTTCTCAATTGCCGACAATGCGATAGCTTCCGACATGATATTAAGCGAAGTTGACATCATAACTTCCGTGTTGTGAAACAGCGCGTCAAAGCCTTGATAAGCCGTGTATTTCGGAGGAACAGTAGTCATATATGTCGGATCAACAACCGCAAGATAAGGCTTTCCAACGCCCAGTATGCCGAAACCGATTTTCTCGTGCGTATCTTCCTTGCAGATAACGCCCCACTCGTTCATTTCAGAACCTGTTCCCGAAGATGTTGCAATTGTCACAACCGGCAAAGGCTGATTAACAAGAGGCAATGCCTTTCCCGTTCCTCCGACAACATAATCCCACAAATGACCGGGATTTGTAGCC
>CANQOJ010000136.1 GCA_947625455.1 uncultured Clostridia bacterium
ATTTCGGCGACTACACTTCCGATACGGGGATAAAGGCGTGCGAGCTGTTTCTTGCGCTGGGCGAAAAGCCCGACGCTATATTCTCAATATCGGATACTATCTCGATAGGCGCCATGAACTGCGCTGTACAGCACGGCATTACTATCGGAAAGGATATACTGTTCATAGGCTTTGACAATATTGCATATTCAAATATGTTCATTCCAAAGCTTTCGACAGTTGACCAGCCGTGTTATCTGCAAGGCAAAACGGTCGCGGAAAAGCTGATTGCAAATATCAACTCGGAAGTTCAGGATACAACTACATATATGCTCCCGCATAGCCTTATTTTGAGGGAGTCTACGGGCGATTAGGCAGTCTTAGGGTTGATTTTTTATTTACAAGGAGGCAGTTATGAAAGTTATTTTGGTAAACGGCTCGCCAAACGAAAAAGGCTGTACTTATACGGCTTTGTGCGAGGCGGAAAAGGTGCTGAATGAAAACGGCATTGAAACGGAGATATTTTGGGTTGGCAAAAAGCCCATATCGGGTTGTCTGGGGTGCGGAGGCTGCGCAAAACTTGGAAAATGCGTTATTTCCGATACCGTAAACGAGTTTACGGAGAAAGCGAAAGACGCTGACGGGTTTATTTTCGGCTCGCCCGTGCATTACGCGGCGGCGTCCGGTGCGCTTACGTCATTTATGGACAGGGCGTTTTACTCCGGAAAATCAAAGCTTACGGGAAAACCCGTGGCGGCGGTGGTAAGCTGTAGAAGAGGCGGTGCTTCGGCAGCGTTTGACCAGATAAACAAATATTTCACCATAACAAGTATGCCGATAGTTTCATCACAGTACTGGAACCAAGTCCACGGAAACACGCCTGAACAGGTACTTAAAGATGAAGAGGGTTTACAAACCATGCGTACACTAGGAAGAAATATGGCGTGGCTTTTAAAATGCATTGAGGCGGGAAAATCGGCAGGTATTGCTTTCCCCGAAAGCGAGCCTGTGATAAGAACTAATTTCATACGCTGACGGCAAATTTGAGTATTGTAAAATAATAGGTATAAAATCCCGTGCCTTTGGGAAAATAATCGCAAAGGAGGGATTTAAATGAAAGTTATAATTGACCGTGACGGCTGTATAGGCTGCGGTGTCTGCGCGGATATTTGCCCGCAGGTATTTCAAATCGCTGACGACGGATTGTCGGAGGTGATTGCTGAACCTGACGGACACGAGGACGCTGTGAAAGAAGCGGAAAGTTCGTGTCCTGTCGAGGTGATTCACGCTGATTAAACACGCGCCTGCGTGTTAAAAACCGAAAGGAGTTTTAAAAATGACATTTGAGGAAATTATGAAGACGGTAAAGAAAAAGGCGGAGGAAATTGACGCGTCAAAAACGGATTTTCTTGCGGTGCAGGTAAATCTTACGGGCGACAACGGCGGGGTTTTCTACGTTGAAGTCAAGGACGGAAAAGTCAGCGCAGAGCCATACGAGTACAACGACAGAAGCTGTGCGATAACCATGTCGCCCGACAACTTCCTGAAATTCCTGAACGGAAAGCTCGATCCTGTTATTGCGTTTACAACGGGAAAACTGAAAGTAGACGGAGATGTGGGAAAGGCGCTGGAGTTTTCTAAGCTTGTGAAATAGTTCTTCAGCGTAAACCAAGGCAAAAGTAACAAAGTACGCAAGGGGAAAACTTTTTGAAAAAAGTTTTCCCCTTGAACCCTTTTCAAAAACTTTATATGGCAATCATCGTTCCGGACTGAATGATGTTTTTCTATTAGATGTCAATGAACCCTTCACTATCAGCCGTAATAAAAGTTTTAGAAAGGGTTCCCCTTGCTAAAACACCCCTTGGCGTATCAGCCGTAATAGAAAGTTTTGAAAAGGGGTTCAAGGGGGAAAACTTTTTCAAAAGTTTTCCCCCTTGCTACCGATTCAATTCATAAAATTGACTTGTTCTGTGAATATGGGCGTATACGTTATAAGTTCGGATAAATCGAGGCTTTCGCGGTGCATATCGACAGCGTTCAGCTGATGATTATCATAACCCGTGTAGTAATAAACTCCGTTGTCGCAGTCACAGCAGCTTGTGTAAATAGTTATCTCGTACTCGTTTTCCTTTACCTCACAGCAACCGCGCTGTTGGTCAACTGAACCCAGGATATGGAAAAACTGCGAAACTTCCGACATCTTGTCGTCCTTGCAGACGGAATTAAGCTTTACAAATGCAACTCTCACAAACCTTGACTTTGAGGACAAATCGCCCGGCAGACCGATTGCGCCCATTCCGCGTGAATATGATGAAAACGGCGCTTTGCCGTTGAAAACGCTTTCGGGCTGTTTGGGCGTAAGATATGCGTAATCGCTGATTGCATTCAGCATCTGCGGGAATGGCGGGTTGTTTGTAAGCACGCCGATGGGATTGTCGTAAACGTTCATTCCCTCTTTGGTACATTCAACGGTTATCGTGCCTGTCCTGTCGGATATAAGCCAGTGCAGCTGCGCTGACGGCAGTTTTTCATTGAACGCTTCGCCGATAAGGTTTATGCTTTCAAGCGCCTGCTTTGCTTCACTTAAATTTGCGCATTTCCCCAGAATATACGGAATGAACTCGAAAACAGCAAGGTTTGTTTTTCCGTCCTCGGTTTTCTCGCTGTAAACGGCATTCCTTACGAAGTTAAGCCCCGCCATTGCCAGCCCTTTTTCGTTCATTCCGTCATAAAACAGCGGGTAATTGTCAGCAACCGTTGCCATTCCGATAAGGGCGTAATGATTTTCAAACGCGTTTACATGACGAAAATCAAGTTTGAAATTCCTTGGAACAACGCAAACCCTTTCCCCATAGGAAAACTCGTAGTCAAGAGTTCTTCCGAAATAAAATCCTTTTGCCGAAAATGCTGCGGCAGTACACATAAAATCTCCTCCTGATATTTAAACTTAAAAGCGTTCGCAATTTGTCATAATCGTGAACGCTCTTGTTTTATTATTGTAATGACATTCAAGCAGTTTCTGTCGAGTCCTCAACAAGCTTTACAAAATCGGGCTTCGGCAGAGGGCGAGAGAAGAAGTAACCTTGAATAAAGTCGCACTTCAAATCCGAGAAAACGTCAACCATTTCCTGCGTTTCAATTCCCTCTACAACAATCTGCATATTCATAGCCTTTAACATCTGAACGGTATTTTGCAAAAGTATCCACATCTTTGGATTATGCTGTTCATCAACAAACGATTTGTCAAGCTTGACGATTTTAAGCGGAAGCGAAATAACGCGCTTCATGTTTGAGTAGCCTGTTCCGTAATCGTCAAGTGAGAACGAAACTCCCGAACGCGAAAGCTTGTTTAAGTTTTCGGTCATGACGCGCTGTGCATAAGACGCGGCGGTTTCGGTTATTTCAAGGTTTATCTTGTCGGACGGGACGTTATACTGCTTCATTATAAGCAATATCCTGTCCGCAAGGTCGCCGTGCATACACTGTGCGACAGAAAGGTTTACCTCAATATATTCAAGTCCAAGTTTTTCAAACTCACCGCTTGAAATAAACTTGCACACTTCCTCAAACACAAACTCGCCGATTTTGTGTATTGCGCCGCTTCTCTCCGCGGCGGTCACTATAACCTCCGGCGAAATAAAGCCGTGTTCTTCATCAAACAGCCTTAACAACGCCTCGGCAGAAACGAATTTTTTCTTTTCCACAGAATATATCGGCTGATAATAAACTTGAAAGCTGTGGTTATCAAGCGCCTTTTCAATGATTGCGTCAATATTGTTGGCAACTCTGAACTCTTCGGGATTGTACACGTCTTTAGCCGACATAACTCTTCCGGCATGCAGAATTTTGAGGTGGAAATCCTGACCAAATGACATCAGCGACTTAAAACTTTCAATCTCCTCGGGACATCTAGCCAGAACAATACACGGCGTAAGCGAAATATCAAGTCCGTTGTGGTTTATCTTGCATTTAAGTTCATTGTTAAGCACATTTGCATATGATTCCGCAATTTCCTTATACTTGCCGACAAAGTTTATTCTGAAACGTCCTCTGTCAAGATAATAGGTAATTCCTTTCTTGCCCATGTCCCTGTTAAGCTGACTTATCTTTTCGGCAACGACTTTCAGCAATTCAACCGCCTGTTCAAAGCCTATCATATTTACAATGCTTTCATAATTCGCGATATTCAGCATTACAACGCGCCAGTGCTTTCCTGTTCTGAAAGCATTTTTCGCGTCGTGAACATATGCGGCGAGTTTGAACAACCCAGTCATGCTGTCGATATAGTCCTCAGGGCGCTGTACAGTTGCCGTAAGGATATAACAGCCCAAAGCCACCGCAACGCATTCAAGCAGCTGACTTTTGAAGAATATGTGAATTACCATGGCAGTAACGCACAGCGCAACGACAGAAAACAGCGCAATCATCTGCATTCTTGTAACGCTTTTGCGCCCCGCAATTACAATAACCGCCTCGATAATAAAGTAAATCGCGCCGGAAATATACACAATACTGAAAAACTGTTCGTGAGTATAACCGCCGTTTTCAACAGAAAGCACGAAATGACTGAACGGGTTTGTAATCAGCATTACCGCAACCGCCGTGAAAGGCAGACTGAACAGCACCGCGAACACCTTGTTTTCCATAAGCTTATGCCACATATCAAGCAAGCTTACGGTGAACATGACGAAAAGCGGACCGTGCAAATTGTAAAACAGGAGGTAACCCATGTGGAAGACTTCACATGCCGTTCCCATTCTTAAATCGGGGACGCTGTCCATGTAGTTTGCGAAAATATCGCATATTGTGGTAGCAAGACCAACGCACATTGCCACTAAAAACAGCTTATTCGTTCTGCTGACGGTCATTTTTCTTGCAATAACCGAAATAATCAGCAGTACGAAAATCAACACCGCGACAATGTCAAAAGATATATTTCGCATATACAGTCACCCCCCGCACAGAAATTACACTATTCTATGATTATTATACCACTATTTTCTATAATTGTCAACATCTGTTCGGCATACTTTCTCTGTAATATTGCACAATCTTTTTTATGTAACTTTATTACATGACATTGAAAGGCGCAAATAATATCACAATTTGTATATTTTTGAAGAATAATTTCCGCGTTGTAATTTTCCGCATATTATTGACATAATATTTTTTTCGGTGTATAATAAAAATAAGTACAAACCTTTGGGGGAAAGGCTATGAAAAATCTGCATATAAAAAACTTTATAGCGCTTACAATTGCAGGGATAGTAAATGCTTTCGGAATAACCGTGTTCCTGGCGCCCGTAAAACTCTACGACAGCGGAATTTCGGGAACTTCAATGCTTCTGTCGCAGATAACGCCGGATTACATATCGCTGTCGATACTGCTTATCGCGCTGAATGTGCCGTTGTTCGCGGTGGGATTGAAAAAGCAGGGCAAGGCGTTTACGATTTACGCCATTTACACGGTTGCAGTATACTCTGTGTCTGCGTGGCTGATAACGGACGTTTTGCCGATTGACGTGGATATGGCGTCACCGCTTGCGGGAGAGGACTTGCTGTTGTGCGCGCTGTTTGGCGGTATTATTTCGGGAATAGGCAGCGGTCTTGCCATACGTTTTGGCGGGGCTATGGACGGAATTGAAGTTATGGCGGTTATTTTCGCAAAGAAGATAGGTATAACCGTCGGAACATTTGTAATGATCTACAATATTATTCTGTACATTTTGTGCGGAATTATTCTCAATAACTGGATTTTGCCGCTTTATTCGATTGTGACATACTATGCGGGGTTAAAAACGATAGACTTTATCGTTGAGGGCTTTGACAGGGCAAAGTCTGCCATGATCATAACCTGCAAGGGCGAGGAGATATGCGCTAAACTTTCGGAGGAATTTGGCACGGGCATGACAACAATGCAGGGCGAGGGCGGTTATTTAAAGCAGTCCAAGACCGTCATTTACTTCGTCATCAACCGCTTCCAAATCGGAAAAATGCGAAATCTGGTTCACGAGATAGACAAGACGGCGTATATAACCATCTCCGATGTAGCTGATGTATTCAAGCAGAACAAATGACAAGAAGAAAAACCCGAACCTATTTTGGTTCGGGTTTCAAACTGCAGAAAAACTACCGTGCGGGAGCGTTTAGAAGTTAGAGGCTAAAGTTGAAATCAAACCAAGTATAAACAGGAAAAGTTGTTTGTACCGCAAGGCAA
>CANQOJ010000137.1 GCA_947625455.1 uncultured Clostridia bacterium
ATGCCGACCACACGCCCGTGTTTCATCATCAATATCTTATCGGAAATCGATTCGATATCGCTTACGATATGAGTAGCAAGCAGGATAATTCTTCCTCTTGACATTGAGGAAATAAAGTTGCGGATACGTATTCTTTCTTTCGGATCAAGTCCCGCAGTGGGTTCGTCAAGAATTACTACTTTAGGATCGCCCAGAAGCGCCTGCGCTAAAAGAACGCGCTGTTTCATGCCGCCCGAATAACCGCCTAATTTTTTATGGCGTACATCTGAGAGGTTGGTTATCTCCAACAGCTTTTCAATCTCGGCTTTTGCCTGTTTTTTGGGGATAGCTTTCAGGTCAGCCATATATGAAAGAAACGTCTGCGCCGTCATATGTTCATAATAGCCCTGTTGCTGGGGCATATAACCTAAATTAAGGCGGAAATCCTTTCCGAGTTTCAGGATGTCCGTTCCGTCAAATAAAATCTGCCCCTCTGTTCTTGTAATGTTATCCGTAAGCAGGTTCATCATTGTTGACTTTCCCGCGCCGTTTGCGCCTAAGATCCCGTAAATTCCCTCGGTGAAAGTGATGTTTATATTATCCAGCGCGGTGAAATTGCCGTATTTTTTGGTAAGGTTTATCAGTTCAAGTTTCATTCTGCGTTTTCACTCCCTGTGCCAACTGTTTACCCGCGTTATCTCGCCTGAATTTATATTTACACAGCACAGCGTAAAATCGTAGGTCTTAACTCCGCCCACAGGCAGAAATCCGCCTTGCATAACGCCTGTGTCTCCTGTGTAGTGCGTTTCCTGCGTGACAAACCATATTTCATTATCATCAATAAACACAGGGGCGATATCATCTAAGTCCGGCAATTCTTCATAGAGCGAACCGAGCGATAATCTGCATTTAAAACTGCCGTCAATACCGTAAACGAAAAACGTATCGCCGCCGATAAGATTGTTGAAATCATAGCCGTAACTGCCCGCAATTTCATACCCCGGTATACCCATTTCCTCGGGTTCGGAATTTAAAAGGCACATATATTCATCATTGAACAACGCCTTTCCGTAAGGCGTCTTTTCGTAGGTATCGGCGAGTTTTTCATATTCCTCGGTTCCCAATTTACAGCGCCAATAATCGTTACCCGAAAGGTAGAAATATATATAGCCGTCTTTTATGTACCATTTTGAAACTTCAACTCCCGCAGAAGTCCACTCTCCCACAACATCCGCGTCTGGAGTTCTCCATACTTCTTTTACGCTTTCATCAGCCGTGCTGTATGCGTAAAGTATGTCTTTATATGTTTCGTCCGATTGCTGAACATTTGTCATAACATAAATATTATCTCCGTCAGCCCAAAGCGTAAAATTGTGACCTACGGGTATTGAGTCGAAAATCTGTCTGTCGTCCTTTTCGACTTCATTTTCCCACAGTGCCTCTGCGTTTTCATTGATATTCCCGCCGAGAGGCATTCTGTATAATATACCGCAGTACACAAAATAAACGTAACCTTTGTGAAGAATAGGGGTTGAATAGGTGGAATTTCCGCTTGGCTCAAACTCCAAGTCCTGCACAACTTTTCTGTCATTTCCGTCAAGGGCTACAGAATAAAGCCGCTCTCCCCTGTTTACAAATTCTCCGTTTTCCTCAACATAGCTAGCGTTTGAATAGAACAGCCTGTCCGCAGTTGAAAAGATAGTATATCCGCTTAAAAACGCGTTGCAGGTTTCGTCATTATGAGCACATTCTGGTTTTGTGCAGAGCAATGCCGTGTTTTTCGTTTTCTTATCTATAAAGTAGGCATAGCTTCCGAAAAGAATGTAATATCCGTCCTGTGTTTCGCATATATCTGATATCCGACGCGATTCCGACTGATGCATTTCTTTCTGAAAAGGATCGTCAGTTTTGATAATGCTGCTGCAGCCGCTTGCTGAAAATACGGTAATTACAGCTAAAGCCGAGGCTATTATGCATTTGATTTTTTTCATATTGTTTTCTCCTTATGTAATGTTGTATGTATATTCTCACTTCAAAATCGAAGAAAAACTGTATACTATTTCAACCTTGCCCGTGTTAATATCCCCGCGGCAAAGGTTTGTGGATTTTCTGTTGCCCTGTTGAACGCTCATGTTGCCGCCGCCCGAAGTTGATGTTGTCATGCCCGTGGTGAGGAAATAAACGCTGTTGTCATCACAGAAAAGCATATCTATCTGCGCCAGTTCGTCGGGATCATCATAAAGACCGGTGAGTGACAACTCCCTTACAAAAGTTCCGTCGGTTTTGTAGACATAAATAGTATCTCCCATTGATCGGAACATTCCTCCCGGATAAGGCTCGGTATAGCCGTAGAAAAACACGGGAATATCGTTTAACAGGCACATATATTCGTCATTGAATACCGCGCTTCCGTAAAGCGTTTTTTCGTGAGTTTCCGCCAGTTTCTCATTTTCGCCTGTGCTTAAATTGCTTCTCCACATATCTCCACCCGAAAGATAGAAATAAATATAACCGTCGTTTATATACCATTGAGAAACAGAAACGCCTGTTGTTTCCCATTCGCCTACTTCATCGGCGCTCGGAGTTTTCCATACTCGTTTTACACTCATATCCGTAAGGTCGCATTGAAAGAGCATTTGTTTATTTACTTCGTCCTCGTCCTGCATTTTGGTCATAAAATACAGAAAATCCCCGTCCGCCCAAAGCGTATAGTGTATCCAGTTAGGATTGTAGACAAGCCCGCCGTCTACCAGCTGTGTTTCTCCGGGATTTTCGGGACTCCACACAACTTCTGCGGCGTCCTTGTCGGCGTTCGGCTTCACGCGGTAAATAATATCGTCGCTGACATAATAAATATATCCTCTGTGATAAATTCCGTCGTCATAAGAGGACTGAGAGGAGGAAAACTCGTTGAATTTCAGTTCCTGCTCAGTTTTCAGTCCAGTAGCGTCTCCGTTTACCGATTTCACTTCTTTTATAGCCTCACCGTCGTCCGCATAGGTATCATTAACAAAATACAGCCTGTCGCCGCCCTTTAAGAGATATACGCAGGGTATTGCGGCATTGCAGGCATTGTCGTCCTTATGGTCGCAGTCGGGTTTTCCGCATACGATAGTCACCTTTCCCGTTTCCTTGTCAATATAACACAGACGATATAAAGTGAAGTAATACCCATTCTCCGTTTCCACATAACTTCCCCTGTCTGTCTGATGAAGATTTTTTTGGAAATCATCGTTTATCATTCCGGTCAAGTGCGAGATATCACTGCTGTTATTATCGCAGGCGGTGAGTGATAATGCCGTAGATACTGCTAAAAATGAAGAAATAATTTTGTTTTTCATGAAAAAATCCTCCCGATAATGAAAAAATCGCGCAGACAGGTTTTTAGTCTGCACGATTATTGTAAATTACAATTCTAACGATTTCCTAACGATTTAGATAAAATTTTTATCACAATTCAAAATTTGCCGTAACGGATGCTCCGCCCGCGTCTGCATTTTCTAATTTAAGGCTGCCCCCGTGCTTTTCACAAAGCGTGTGACAAATATACAGTCCAAGACCGAAATGATAGTTATTTTCACTCTGTTGCCCGCTGTAATACGGCTTTGCGGCGGTCGCAAGGTCTTTTTCCGAAAATCCCCGTCCGTCGTCCGTAACGCATATATTCAATGATTGTCCGTCGCTGTAAAGGCGAACGGAAATTTTTGATTTGGCAAATCTAAGCGCATTGCTTAGTATATTTTCAAAAACCTGCGTTACTGCGGAAAGGTCAATGTTAAGTGTATCGGTTTCTATATCGAAATCTGTTTCGCAGGAAAGATTTTGTTTCTCGCACAGAAGAATAGTTGTTTCTTTAAGTCCGTTGACAAAATCCTCGGTCGGAATAGCCTCCCTTTGTATTTTCAAATCCGACAGCTTTTGCGCGGTGTTCATGCTGTCTACAAATTGGCTTAGCCGCTCCACATGATTAGACATAGTATGAACAGTTTCTATAACCCTTTCTTTTGGAAGCTGGTCGGTTGGAAGATACTCGGAGAGAGTGTCAGTATAGCCTTTTAAAACAGCGATAGGAGTACGCAAGTCATGGGTATATGCGTCGTTTAGTTGTTTTCTCTCCGCGATAAGTTTTTGCATACGCAAATTGTATTCATCAAGCGAAGAACGCATTTTTTCAAATGCCCCGCAAAGTTTCGCCATTTCATCACGGCCTGAATAATCCAGTGAAAAGTCAAACTCGTTTTTCGCTATTTTTTTGGAAGCGTTGATAAGCAGGGAAAGCGGTTTTTTCAGCTTTGAAAAATAAAACAACAGCGCCGCCGCCAGCAGACTGATGAAGTAAATAAAAACTGAAGCATAGTGTAAAATGAACTGATAGGTATTGTACAAGCGGAAATCGTTATCAGAATAACGGTTGGGACTCATCACCTCCTGAATATTATCATCAGTTACGATATAAACGCGGTGGTTATCATCATCGGAATACTCAATGTCAAACTCCGAACTTACGGTATATTTAAGCTGAAGTTGGATATTGGCGCGATTTACAGTGCCTATCACTTTATTGGATACCGTTGAAGCTATCACCAGCGCCGCTGCCGCAAACAGAAAAATCGCAAGCCAAAGCGGGATACTGCGATACCATGCCTTTATTTTACCCATTTGTATCCCACTCCCCAAACTGTCTGAATATAGGGTTTGCAGCCTGCCGCAGCTAACTTCGCGCGCAGTCTGCTTATATGTTCCATTGCCGTATTCGAATCGGCGTCGCTGTCCATTTTCCATATATGATCGAAGATCCGGTCTTTGCTGAACAGTTGTCCGGGGTGGGTTGACAAAAGCTCAATTATTTCATACTCTTTCGGCGTTAAAGGTATGACTTCACCGCTGTTGCTGACCTGATGCGTGGTATAATCTATCATAAAGTAATTGTCAAGCAAAAGGCGGTGAGGAGCTTGTCCGCTGCGGTCTTCGCGCCGAAGATGAGCGGCTACCCGCGCACCTAATTCACTGACGGAAAACGGCTTGACAATGTAATCATCACCGCCTGCCGAGAAGCCGTCAAGCTTGTCCTGATCCTCAATACGGGCAGTCAGGAAAAGAATGGGGCAGGTAACGTATTCCCGTATTCTGCGGCATACCTCTAAGCCGTCTACATCGGGCATATTTATATCCAACAGGATAAGGTCGGGCTGCTTTGCGGCTTTCTCAATACCCGAAATTCCGTTTTCAGCCAGCATAACATTGTAATCTTTCAGTTCGAAATACTGTTTGAGCATTGCGCTCAAATCTTTTTCATCGTCTATTATCAAAAGCGTTTTTCTCATTTATAATCCCCCTCAAATAAGTATATACTTTAATTTTAACGAAATCCTAACGATTTTAATTTATTTTCAAGGCTGTCGTATTTGTCGTTAATAGCTGCGAACACATTTCTGAAACGTAACTTCACGGAATAATTATAGCACTTTATATTGAATAAAGCAATAACAAAAGAGAACGGGCACTTTTAGAGGAAAGAGGTAAGTGTTTGAACTAACACGTTGTTTGCTGAAATTAACGTATAAAAGAAATAAGAGGCAAGAATCAAAATTCTTACCTCTTACTTCTTATCTCTTACCTCTAAATGTCTAACCTTTACAAAAAAAGATTTTTATAAAGTGATACGACTTTTCAGAAAGAATTAAAGGTTTTTTGGTTTGAAAACAATCTAAATCCTATCCGCCGTAAGGCGGACACCATAACTGTTTACTGTTCAATGTCCACTGTATACTGCAAACCCCCTTGTGCAAAGCACAGGGGGGTTTGCATGTCTAACCTTTACAAAAAAGATTTTCTTGGTCGAGCCAAAAGAAAACGTCCCAAACCAACGCTTGAGACGTTATCGCTGCCGGTCGCACCGGCTGTGAAACGCTGACAAAAAAGATTTTTTCTTTCACACAAACAAAGACGCCCCTGCTTCTTATTTATATTATAATATATTGCCATATGGATGTCAAGACCTTTCTTGACTGCCTAATGAAGTTCACCTGCTGACGTTTTATTTGAACTCCATCAGACAACTCAATATATATTGGTTTCACATCCCCATAGACATTCCCATATCTTCGG
>CANQOJ010000138.1 GCA_947625455.1 uncultured Clostridia bacterium
GAAACGCCGTAAAGCTTGGCAACGGGTATCTTGCGCAGATTTGGACTGACGACGGAGAAAGGCTCGTAAAAATTGACGCGGACGGAAATGTGACCGAAAATTATTTCTACGAGAGCGACGACTGCGATTACAGCATAGTTGATATGGCGGAATTCGAGGGGGAGGTTTATCTGTCGGCTTATTCATTCCCGAAAGGAGAAGGCGGCGGATATGCCGAATACAGTTCGCTCCGAGAGGCTATTGCAAGCAGAAACTCGGATCAACCGTTGGACGTAACCGAGCCTGTCCGCGATTTTTACACGGCTGTGTTGCTTATATGCGACCCGAACGGCGGGAAGCCCGAAACATTTTGGGCTGCGAAAAACGCGCTCGGAGGAGATCTTGACGTTTCGGACGGAGAGCTTATCTGGGACGTCAAAAGCATAGTAAATGCGGAATTTTTGCCGTATGTAAGCAGTTGGCCTTTCACAGAAAACTGCAAGGTTTACCGTTATACATTTGATACTTCGGGGAAGCTTACAAATTGCGAGGATACGGGGAAATATATGCCTTTCGCCAGATGAACATTAAAACAAGCGAGGTGAATTTTTATGAAAACAGCCCGACATTTACTGTAAATATATTTGACGGGGCAAAAAATCTTGAAGCGGATAACATCAAATTAAAAATCAATCCCGAACATCTACCTAATTATTGATAAAAAAACACATATCCTTTTTTTGGATATGTGTTTTTGTCATAATACATACTCTTTTCGGATAAAATCTGGCGGATTTTCATTGAACTCGTCATTTGTCCAAGTCACACCATCAGCCAAACCGCCGTAATCCAAAGCAACTTTAAATGTTCCGTCAACGTATTCCCAAGTGTACTGCTTATCCGAAATCATCTTTTTATTCACGAAATTATCTTCGTAAATCCTGTCGATTTGCTTTACGGTTAAGCCGTTTTTTTGATAAACAAAAATGTTTGTGTATTCATAATCCGTTGAGATTTTGTCGGTTTTTTCAACAAGCACTATCCCCTTTTCGCCGTCAACATCTATCTTCTCTATGTATACATCGGGATTATCCGCAACAACATCATACACCACAAATCCCGCTCCCGCCAGCAAAAATAAACCTGTCACGCAAATGATAACAACTCGTTTTGTGCGCTCGGATTTGTCGGTTAATTCTTTCAGCATGAAAACATTCGACAAGCCTTGAAGCAGCAACCCTAAGCATATTGCAATAAAACTCAAAAATGATTTATCGTAAATTTTGCCGCCAAAATAAATTTTAAGATTATTTCGGTCAAGGTAAAAGAACAAGCCAAACCCCGCTCCTATAATAACAGCGCAGACTGCGGCGGTGATTACCGTTTCAACAACTTTTCTTGCTTTTGCACTCATCACTGCTTTGCCTTTATCTTCTTGCTTTCAAGCCTTGCAATGCCGTAGTCAATGCGTACCTTATCGCAGTTGTTCACCTTATTGAAGTCGTTTATAACCCTCTCTGCAACCATATCGCCGTTATCGCTGTTTGCGTCCATAAGAATTACAATCATCTGACGGCTTGAATAGCGCGTTGAGATGTCTGAACGGCGAAGCGAGGTGTAAATCGACTGTTCAAGAAGTTCCATTGCCGTTTCGGTTTCAGATGCGTCGGGTTTGGAATTGCCGTTTTCGGTCATTGTAAACAGCACTATCTGAACGTCCCTGTCGCTTCTTTCAACAAAACGCCTGATGAAGTTGTACACATGATGAAAACTTTCAAAATCCATGAGATACGCGCCGTTTCCGCTGTCTGCGCGGTTCATAAGGTCTTTGAGATATTTAAGGTCAACCGTCTTTTCCCCGCGGTTATTTTCAGCGGCAATTTTATCGCTGAAGAAATGGTATGAATTTTTGCCGTTTTGCTTTACATAATAAAGCGCTTTGTCTGCGGAATTGTAGAGTTTTGCAAACTCCGTTCCGTCCTCAGGGAATTTGGCTATTCCGATTGAAACAGAGGTGTCCGTTTCAAACTTGCAGTCCTCAATCTTCTTTACAATGTCGGTTATTATATCGCCCGCGCGCTTGCTTAGTTCAGCTTTAGACGGAGTCCCGCTGACAAACATAACAAACTCGTCGCCGCCTATTCTGCAAAGAACATCGCCCTCGGCTGAATATGTCCGCATTGTATCAGCAAACATCTTAAGCGTTTTGTCGCCCGCGATATGACCGTAATTGTCGTTTATCAGCTTAAAGTTGTCCATATCTATCATCATGACCGCGCCGCCCATTCCGCCTTTCAGCATATCGTTCACGGCTTCTTCGGTGTACTCTCTGTTCCAAAGTCCCGTCAGCGCGTCGCGGTTTGTCTTGCTTTTGATGTCGGAAACCTCGCGGATTTTCTGTTCAAGTCTGTCTGCAAGGCTTCTGCGCAGTTCTTCAAGTTCAAGTATTCTCGCAATCCTCGAAAGCATAACCGCAGGCACAAACGGCTTTCCTATGAAGTCAATCGCGCCCTCGCTGAAACAGCGGGTTTCGGTTTCGGAATCATTGTCGCCCGTGAGGAAAATAACAGGCGTGTCAACGTGATTTTCCATCTGACGTATGCGCTTTATGACTTCAAATCCGTCCATTTCGGGCATATTTATGTCAAGCAGTATAACGTCGCAGTCCCCGTTTTCAAGATACGACAGCGCCTGCTGTCCTTTCTTAACGAGAACGACCTTATACTTTTCGCTCAAAACCTCTTTTGTTGTCGCTAGGTTCATATTGTCGTCGTCTACAACAAGTATCGTTTTCATAACAAACTCCTTTTGCGCTTAACTAAGCACCGCGCCCGAAATACCGTATTTGTCCGCAATTTCCGTCATTTCTCCGCTTGAAGCAAGTTCCTTTAGGAAATCGTTCACCATCTGCGTAATATCCGAACCTTTGCGCAGACCTATGCATATTTTCTCGTCATCAAGCGGTATCTGGTACCCTAACTGTGAAAACTCGTTGCCGTCCGCGGTATAATATCCCGCCATTATTATGTCGATAACAGCCGCGTCAGTCTTGCCGTCCGCAACGCTTTGAAGCGTGTCTTTCTGGGTATCGTATACGCTGTAGCGGTATTTCACGCTGAGAAATTCCTGACCTGAAGAACCGTCCTCAACCGCGAACAACAGATGCTGACATTTATCAAGCGTCTCGTACTGACTCATTTTATCTTTAGGCATTACTATTACCTGTGAATTTGAAAGATAAGGTTCCGAGCAGTCTATTGCCTGCACAAGTTCGTCAGTCATTGTCATTCCGTTCCATACGCAGTCGATAGTGCCGTCGGTAAGCAAATCTGTCTTTTTCTCCCAGTCAATCTCCGTAAACTCAGCGGTCACTCCGAGTTTCTCCGCAAATTTCCTTGCAAGTTCCGCGTCAAATCCCGTCCAGCTGTCGCCGTCCTTAAAATCCATGGGCGCGTAGTCCGTTATTCCTACGACAAACGTTCCCTTGTCCTTTACATACTCAACGTCCGACTGTCCGTCGCCTAAAATTGATTTCGGCTTTTCGTCACTGCACCCTGCCAGAGTTACCGCAGCTATTGACAGCGCCAAAACCGTTCTAAAAAAATTCTTCATAATGTGTTATCTCCTTTTATGTCTACTTGTCAAGAAAAAGCAATCCGAAGCTTTCCGGTCCGCAGTTTATTGATATTGCGGGCGAAGCTTTCTGATATATCACCTTTTCAAAATTCACCTTTCTCTTTACCTGCTCGGCGATTTTTTCCAGTTCTTCGGGTTTCATTCCCGCGTATGTTATAAACAGCATGCTCTTGTCTATCTTTGCGGGAGAGCGAAGAGCGGATTTTATATATTTCTTTCTTATGGATTTGCTTGTGCCCATGCGGATTGAGCCTACCTGCATACTGCTTTTCTTCAGCACTATCACGGGGTGGAGCATAAACGTTTCACAAAAAGCGTTTATCTTTGAGGAAATTCTGCCCGAACGCGCTAAAAACTCGGTACTGCCGACAATAAAGCTGGTTCTCGTGCGAGGCTTTATCCGCTCGATAGCCGAAAGAATATCGTCAACTTCCATTCCCTGCGAAGCATACTTTGCGGCGCGAAGCGCAATCAACCCCATTCCGCTCGACAGATGACCTGAGTCGACAACGGTAACGTTGTCGAATGAGCCGGAAGCCTCCTGCGCATTTGCATAACCCTTGCTGGCATTTTTTGCCATAGCTATGTGGATTATATGCTGTGCCTTTGTCAGCTGTTCGGCAAAGAACAGCTCATAATCGGTAACTTTAGGCTCTTCGGAATGTACTTTCTTGCTGCTTTCGGAGAGATATGACAAAATGCCGTCGGTTTCTATTTCCTCGCCGTCTCTGAAATCGCCGCCCTCTGTCATAACGTGATACGGCAGTACGGCAATTTTGTACTTTTTGACAAGTTCGGGCGGCAAATCGCTTACGCTGTCGGTCGTTATCATCACAAGCTGTTTCTTCCTGTGCCCTAAAGTAGGACCGACAACAACGTCGCTGAAAGAGCCTCCATTTGTCTGAACAAGTTCTTTCGGCAAATGCCTCAGAAGCTCCGATTCAAGCTGTGTGCCGCTTACGGGTTTCAGCAGATAGCCGTCAAATCCCTCTCGCTTGTACATTTCCTGGTTTTCGCTTCCCGCATTTGCGGTCAGTATGACAATCGGCGTTTCCTGGTTAAGACCGCCTGTCTGCGAGCGTATAAGGTGCAGGCACTCAATGCCGTCCATAACCGGCATAAGATGGTCCATAAATATAACGTCATAACGCCTGTTTTCGGTTTTCTTTAAGCACTCTTGTCCGCTTTCCGCAGTGTCAATGACAGCCTTTGTATCTTGCAGAAGCTTTGTCGCGACCATAAGGTTTGTTTCGTTGTCGTCAACGATAAGCACGTTTGCTTTCGGTGCTTCAAACATAGCCTTATAATGCTCTCTTGCGCCCATATTATGGCGTTTTTCAAGGTCAAAGTGTCCTAATCTGTTTTCGTCGCGCGTCTTTTTCTGGGGGATTGTAACGATAAATGTCGAACCTTTGGTATATACGCTGTTTACCTCAATATCCCCGCCCATAAGCGTTACAAGCTGTTTTACAATCGAAAGTCCGAGACCTGTGCCCTCTATATAGCGGTTTTTCTCCTCGTCAACGCGCTTGAATGCGCTGAAAAGGTGGGGTATGCTCTCTTTCTTTATTCCGAGTCCCGTATCTGTTACGGAATATGCTATATACACGGTATCGCCCTGCGTCTGCCTGCGCTGTATGGACAAGGTAACAGAGCCCTCCTGCGTGTACTTTACGGCGTTGTTGAGCAAATTTATAAGTATCTGCTTTATGCGCACCTCGTCAGCGCAGAGCTTTGCGGGAATTGACTCCTCAACGTTTATATGAAATTCAAGTCCTTTTTCCTTTGCCTTAACCCATATCATATTAACGATATCGGAAAGCATTGAACCTACGTCATAGCTGACGTTTACAATGTCCATTTTACCCGACTCTATCTTAGACATATCAAGAATGTCGTTGATAAGCGACAGGAGCATTTTGCTTGCATTCTGGATATTCTGCGCGTCCTCTGCAACCTCGTCCGATACGTCCTCGCGAAGTATCATCTCATTCAAGCCGATTATGGTGTTTATGGGCGTTCTTATTTCGTGGCTCATGCTGGAGAAGAAGCGGTTTTGAGCCTTGTTGAGTTCTTCTATCTCCTTTTTCTGCTTTTGCGTCATTTCGTTTTCGCTGCGGTATATTGCGTTCTGGAAAATCAACATTCCGCAGGTTACGACTGATACTACCGTTAGCGTTGCAAGGCTGTCGATATATGCCATTTCAAGCGTATGCTGAGTAATCAGCGCGGGATATGAATACGCTAAGTAATAGCATACAACGAACACGATATAACCGCCCGCAATCAGGAAATACTTGGGCTTGCCCTCAACGACAATTGACGCCAGAACAAATCCCAGAATAAACCAGATAGGTCCTCCGCCGTAAATACCGCCCGCGGTAATGAAGTTAAGCGGCAGTACAATATACATCGCAAT
>CANQOJ010000139.1 GCA_947625455.1 uncultured Clostridia bacterium
AAGCCTAGCCGCAGCACCGTTTCCTAGCATCTGAGGCTTTCTCAACAGCCTGAGGTTGGACTTTTTATACAGTCTGTTTTGTCAGCAGTATCTGCGAAAACTACCTTTATGAAACATCGCTTCTTAAGAAAAAAACTTTGCATGACATATACATGATTAACAGTACAGGCGATCCGCCCTCGGAGGTTTACGCCTTTATTCTGGGAGTAGGCGCGTTGTTCAAGAGTTATGACTTTATGCTCAATATGCAGGGGCGCGGCGCACAGGTGAGCAAATTTTACACCGATAAGTTTCTGCCGGTTTTTGTTAAATCCGACAGTTATCAAAAGTGCGAATATGCCTACCGCTTTATGCAGTCCGTATATGATTACTGCGGATTTACATATTTCGGCGGGAAAAATTCCCTTAGGAAAACATTCGACAGCGGGTATAAATGGTTGTCCGCTAATTTGAAGTCTTGGGAAAATATAAAGCATATTTAGTGTTGCTGTCCCATATTATTTCACAAGGAGATGAAATATATGGGAAAATTAAAAACGCTTTTAATATGCGGCATGGCAATAACCTGCCCGATATTCATAAGCGCCGACAACAATTTCGGCAGTTTTCTGCGCTCTCTGGCTTACACATCTGCGGGAGTTTACAGCTATTCTGCTGACAATTCTCAAAGTTCGGATTTGGACAAACCTGTTATTCCCGACAACGAAAACCAGAACTTCTCGTCATTTTCATCACAGTCAAGCGTTGAAAGCTATTCGAGTTCATCATCAAGTTCAATTGCTTCGGAGTTAATTAGTAATTCCGAGTTGTCAAGCATTGCAGAGGAAACATTAAAACCCGAACAGGTGAACAGAGGGCAAGTTATAAGATTAAATCAGTCGCAATTGACCGATAATACCGATTATTCGATTTACACCGAACACAGCGGAGTGATACGGCGGTTTAATTACGGAAAATACTCGTCAAGCGATTACATTGAACTTTCAAGCGGTGCGCAGGTCAGAAACTGCACGGACGTTTCAAATTCAATTCTTGAACAGGCGTCAAAACTGCTTCCCGATTTAAAAGGCGATTACAACCCGAATGAACCGCAGGTGCTGATTTACCACACCCACACCACCGAAAGTTTTTTGCCCGAAGAAAGCTGGTATGACGACAGATACCCCACGCGTTCGTTTAATTCGGAAAAGAACGTAACGGCAATAGGCGACGCGCTTTGCGAGGCGCTAGCGGACAGAGGAATATCAAGCGTTCACGACTGCACTGTTCATGACTACCCGTCATTTACGGGCGCATATGAAAATTCAGCCGAAACAATAAAGCGAAATCTGGCGCAATATCCAAGCATAAAGATTGTCATTGACCTGCACCGCGACGGTATTGTAAACGCTGACGGCTCGCTGTCTGCCCCTATTGCGCAGATTGACGGCAAGAATGCCGCGCAGTTTATGATTATTTCGGGGTGCGACGACGGGACAATGGATATGCCCAACTATATCGAGAATTTCAAGCTTGCATGTCTATTGCAGGATTGCGCGGAGAATGCTTATCCCGAACTTGCGCGGGCAGTGCTGTTTGATTACCGCAGATATAACCAGAATTTGTCAACAGGCGCACTATTGATTGAAGTAGGAAGCCACGGAAATTCACTGGGTGAAGTGGTTTACACGGGCAAACTCCTCGGCAACGTCATAGCAGACGCTCTTGAGAAAAGATTTGCATCTAGAAGCTAGAAACTTAGAGGCTAGATGCTAGAGTTTAAGTCAAAACAAGATTTCCTTTTCAAATCTTGGTTTGACTTAAACTCTAGCCTCTATCCTCTAAAAATTCTAGCTTCTATTTGACACCTAATAGAAAAACAACGTCCTGTGCTGAACGTTGTTTTTCCTTTATGCGCCAAAGAACCCTGCCACTATCAGCCGTAATGAAAGTTTTTGAAAAGGGTTCAAGGGGAAAACTTTTGAAAAAGTTTTCCCCCTTGCGCTCTTTGTTCCTTTCGCTAAAGCGTACTTAAACTTTAACAAGATACTTGCTGTCCACTGCACCCGTAATATCTCCTGTTTGGCGGGTGGATACGACAACTCTGTCGCCGTTTTTGTTTATCTCGCGCACATAAAGCACGACGTTGTAGACAAAGCTTGCAAACTTGTCGTTTGTTCCGTAAATGGGCGCGCCGGCTTCCATTCTCACCATGTCGCCGACTTTGAGAGGCTGGGCGGGCGGTGCAGTTTCCGCGATTTTCCCGCTGTATCCCTTGCTTTCGGCATATTCGACAAGTTCTTCAGCAAGTTCAAGCGACGGTATGCCCTCAATGCTGACCGTATAATTCCCGCTGACGGGCGAAAAACCGTTTTTGCCCTCCTCGCGTATCTTCTTCGGCAGGTCTTCGTACATATAGTCGCAGTCGCACTGACCTTTGACGCCCGATACGCTGCCTATAACTTCAAGGTCAAATTCAGCGTTTCCCGCTACCCCAAACTGCCAGACAGCGTAGTCCGATATTCCGAAAGTGTTGTTGAGCGTCTTTTCGGGTATATATGCCGCAACCCACAGCGGATAATCCTGAAGCGCTGTTTTGTCGAAATAGTTGTTGTAAGCCGCCGCGTAGGTATAAAGCATGGGCTGATAGTCAGCTTCTGCAATCGTATCCATAAATGCCTTTGCAATAGCGGTGCAGGCTGTTTTCCCAAGTTTAAGCACGTCATTTTCCTCAATGTCAAATGCAACGGGAAGAGAAAGCTTTCCGTCAAAGCCGTTGTCCTTGATTGTCTTTAGAACAAGTTCAGCCTCTGCCTTTGCGTCAGCGGTGTTTCTTGCTGTTGAATAGTGATAAACGCCTACCGACAATCCCGCATTTAGCGCGGAGTTAATGTTTGCGACAGCACGCGCGTCAACCGATTTTCCCGCGCTTATTCTTACTATTACGAATGTAACGGGAATGCCTTTCAGATTTCCCGCCTTTACGGCATTGAAGTCAATATCGCCCTGATAAGACGAAACGTCAATTCCCGCAAATTTTTCATTCATTGCCGTCATCTCCTTTCTTGACGTTTGCCATGTCCGTAAGCCCCTCGCCGAAAATATATCCTATCACTGCGGCGCCGCTTAAAATCGAACCGCTTACAGTCTGTGCAGCATCTTCAGAGCCTCCGAAAGCAATCACAAGTCCCGCGATAAATCCCGCCAGGGCAATCCAGAGCTTTCTGCTTGTAAGTTTTCTTTGCCAGTTGATTTTCATAAAATTCCTCCTTATGTCAAAATTTGTGTGAACATATAACCCAGCACAAGGCTTATAACGGCGGTTATTGTATACCCCACAACCTGCCGCCACCTTTCGCCGTCACGGCTTTCAAGAGTTTTAAGCCTTATGCCCTGCCGTTCCTGCTCTTTAAGCATACTCTCCATATTTACGGCAAGTTTTTCGACAGAAGCTGCGATAGTGCCGATTTCGCGGATATGTTCCTCTAATAATTCTATGCGGCGGTTCTGCCGTTCGTTCTCACTGTCAAGCCTGCGGCAAAATTCGTCGTGTTCTTTTCTGTCGATAAATTCTTCCGACATTCTTTCACCTCCTTTTACAAAATACTTTATATCAGCTTCAACTGCAATTTACTGAAAAGAAAATAACTGTTGACAAACTGTAAGCATTATGGTATACTAAATATATACAAGGTAAATATTTGAGAGGAATTTTGGAATTTAGTATGGGCAGACAGCTTGTGTTCTGGAAATATAACGACAAAGTTAAACTTGATAATGAAAAGGTATATGAAGCCATATGCGGGGAAGACGAAGTTGACGGGCTTTGCAGTTTGCCGACAGATTTGATATTGAAGCGCGTGAAAGAGGTTTTCGGCGATTATGATAAACTTGATGAATACAACTTTGAGAGCGAAAAGGGTTCGTTTACGTTCATACCGTCAAAACAGGGCGTGATATTCGACTGCGGTTTGTCGACAGGATTTGACGAATTGAACAAAATCATAGGCTTGATGCAGGAATTTGACTGCCCGCTTTTCGATCCGCAGATAAATGAAAGATTCGGCTGAAAATGCACAGGCTTAAATTTCTTGAAAAAAATTTGCATAAACTATTGAAAAGAAGCGGTATATTGTGATATAATGTTATAAAGGACAAGGAAAAAACGGCTTGATTTAAAAATGAATGAAAATGCTGTCAAAAGTTACAACGTTTTCAAATATAAAATGTTAAATATGCTTAAGATGTGAAAAAAAAATTATGCATTATTGACAATTTTTAAAAAAACAGTTGAAATAAACGCTCTAATGTGATATACTCAAATAGAAGAATATTGACCGAATGTATACATTTGTTCTATAACAAAATTTTTACAGCTATTTCGCACTTTTCCAAAAAGGATTTTCTGCATTAAATACAGTATGGTGCATAAGTGCGGTTAATTCTCAACGGAGAGCGGGTTTAGATGGATAGTTTTGAAGAAGAGGAGAACGACGGGGGCGCGTCGTTCAGAAGATACAGAACAACAGACCTCGTTATCTGGACGGTTATAGCGGTTGTGGTGGAAACGATTGCGACGCTTGCCGCGGATAAGTGGTTTCCCAGAGAAATATATTGCCTGTCAACGACGATTGCGGTTACAAGCATTGTGATGATGAGGTGGAACGCATTTGCCGCAATTCAGGCGGTTGCGGGCGGGCTTGCCTACAGCTTGATACTGGCGGGATTTGACGCGCAGTATATCGCCGAATATTGCATAGGCAACTGCTTTATGCTGTTGGGTTTGCTGATGTTCAAGTTTATCGGCAAGGAAAAGATACGCAGTAAATTCTGGATTACGGGGATTTATGCGGTCGTAATGTACGCGCTGGCGCAGGTCGGGCGCTGGATTGTGAGCCTGTTTTTCGGCGGAAGCGCGGCAACATTGTTGGGGTTCTTCAAATCCGATCCGATAACGCTGCTGTTCACGTTTGTTGTGGTGCTGATTTCGAGAGTTCCGGACGGGATCTTTGAGGACCAGAAACACTACATTATCCGCACGGACAGCGAGCGGAGAAACGCCGACGGGCAGAATTATCTTTAATTTGATTTGCATTCTTCGATTATACAAAATTTCGCGTTTAGGAGGTTTCAAAGATGCAAGTAAGTGACTATCTGATTTTCGATGAAGAGAGCGGGACGTACATCGAAGATCCGGAGCAGAAAGTTCGCGATGACGTTGAAAAACATCATTGGCTGAACGTTTTGAGGGTGGTTTTAAAGGACTGGCGTTTGTATTTAATGCTCATTCCGATGATCCTCGTATTCTTGTTCTGGCGTTATTTCCCGATGTACGAATTGCTCGGGTGCTTTAAGATGCCCGACGTAATCAAAAGCGTAGCCGAACAGGACTACGTTGGTTTCGCACATTTCAGCACCTTGATTTTCGGCAACTCGATGAGTTCTATCTCACCGGAGTTCTGGCGTGCATTCCGTAACACGTTCCTGTTGAGCTTCTACGGTTTGCTTTTCGGCTTTCCAACGCCGATAATCGTGGCACTGTTCTTTAACGAAATTCGTTCAAACATTGCCCGCAGCGTTCTTCAGGTAGCGACATATCTTCCTAAATTTATGTCAACAGTTGTTATGACGTCGTTGATAGTAATGCTTGTTAAGGCAGGCGGTCAGCTCTCAGGCGTCGGCGTACTTTCACAGATGCTCGAAGCTATCGGCGCAATCGACCACGACACCGCAGTTACCGGTCTGCTGCATATGCCGCAGTTCTTCAGGGCAATCTACCAGATAAGCGGTATCTGGGAGGGCGCGGGCTACGACAGTATCGTGTTCTTCGCCGCGATAATCGCGATTTCGCCTACAAGCTACGAGGCGGCGCAGATGGACGGCGCAGGAAAGATGGCTCAGATGAGATACGTTGTTCTTCCGAGCATTCTTTCAACAATAGTTATCATGCTTATCACGAGAATCGGCTCGCTGCTTAGCATAGGCTACGAAAAAGTTATCCTCTTGTACAACACCGATACATATCAGACAGGTGAAGTACAAGA
>CANQOJ010000140.1 GCA_947625455.1 uncultured Clostridia bacterium
GGCAGAAGTGCTAAAGGCTGCAAAGGCTCTATATGCCGAGTATATTCAAGTCGGACTGCAGCAGAAACCTGCATTTAAGGGAGTGGTTATGCAGTATATCCTATTTGCTATCAAAGAACCAAAACTGTTTCAACTGCTCTTTATGTCCGAACAGCCGCAAAAGCCGTCTGTTGCGGGTGTTCTTCCGATTATAGATGAAAGCTATGATAAAATATTGCAGTCCGTTCAGAAAGGATATGAACTTGGCAGGAAAGACGCTGAAAACCTTTACCGTCATTTGTGGATATATTCTCACGGTATTGCCGTGCTTTGTGCGACAAATATGTGTTCCTTTACTGCCGAGGAAATCGGAAAGATGATGTCGGAGGTATTTGTTGGTTTGCTGAAAGAAATCAAAGGAGGCAAAGCGGAATGATTGCAGTATCGGACATTACAAAATCTTATGGAAACGGCGACGGGAAAACTCAGGTTCTTAAAGGGATAACTATGCAGATAAATGACGGCGACTTTGTCGTTGTTCTCGGAGCTTCGGGTTCGGGGAAATCAACTTTTCTGAATGTAATATCGGGTTTGGAACGCCCCGACAGCGGAAGTGTCACATACGGTTCACGGGAAATAACCAAGCTGTCAGACAGCGAATTGACGCAATTCCGCAAGGACAATATCGGTTTTATCTTCCAACAGTATTATCTGCTCCCGAATATGACAGTCGAAAATAATGTACGAATGGGAGCTGACCTTGCGGGCAATCGGGAATACAGGGAAATTATAACTGCCGTAGGGCTTGAAGATAAATCAAGGAAATATCCGAGCGAGCTTTCGGGCGGTGAACAGCAAAGAGTTTCCGTTGCCCGTGCGCTTGCGAAAAAGCCGAAGGTGCTGTTTTTAGACGAGCCGACAGGCGCGCTTGATGAACAGACGGGCAGACAGGTTCTTGACTATATCTGCAAACTGCATAAAAGACTTGGCTTTACCATTGTGATGGTGACACACAATCAGAATATCGCGGAAATGGCGACCACAGTTGTAAAAATGAACAGCGGAAAAATTTCCGAGGTTTCTACCAACGGCAGACAAAAGACTGCTTATGAAATCGGGTGGTGATGGTATGGTTGTAGGAATGAAAGACGCGCTGAAACTTATCGGTATATCTGTTATCGCTTGCTGTGCCGTTTTTGTATGCACTTTATTTTTGAATTACAACATTGACATTACAGCAATGAAAAACGAGATAACAATGGCAGGCGGTATTGTAATGTATAACGCAATAGTTTCGACGGGAAAAGTCGTTTCAGCCGTTTCGGGTGGCTGTTTAGCCGTAACGTCGGTCATTATGCTCCTATTCTATGTCAAGAATTACATAGATACGCACGGCAAAGAGCTCGGGATATTGAAAGCTTTGGGGTATTCAAACTTCAAAATCTCAAAGCACTTTTGGATTTTCGGATTAAGCGTTTTCATCGGCTGTGCTTTGGGATATGCGGCGGCGTTTCTTTATTTGCCGAGTTTCTATGAACTGCAAAATGCCGAACACCTTTTCCCCGAAATCAAGGTTCAGTTTCACTTATATTTGGCATTTCTTCTGGTCGTTGTACCTACGGTCAGCTTTGCGGTTTTAGCGGTTATATATGCCTGCTTCAGACTTAAAAAACCCGTGCTTGATTTGCTGAAGGAAAAGCATAATTACAAGGCAACGTCAAGCAAAAAGGAAACAAAGGATATGCCTTTTCTGAAAGAATTAACGAGGAGTACGGTAAGAGGCAGAAAATCACTTGTGTTCTTTATCGCATTTTCGGCGTTTTGTTTTTCGGCTATGGTGCAGATGTCCATGTCCATGAATGAATTAGCAAGCGAAACAATGGCAGTCATGGTAATGACGATAGGCTTGATACTCGCCTTTATGACCTTATTTCTGTCGCTTTCAAGCGTAGTGAAAACTAACGCAAAAACAATAGCCATGATGAAGATTTTCGGATATTCCGAAAGAGAGTGCAACGGCGCTGTCCTCGGCGGTTACAGACCTGTTTCTTACATAGGATTCGCAGTGGGTACGGCTTATCAATACTTTCTGCTGAGAATTATGGTGGATATTGTTTTTGCGGACGTTGAAAATATTCCCGAATTTAAGTTTGATTTCACGGCGTTTGCAGTTTCGCTGGTACTGTTTATTATCATCTATGAACTTTTTATGTATATTTATTCACAGCGTATCAAAAAGCTTTCAATCAAAAGCGTAATGCTTGAATAACCTAATCTGTTTTGGTATTCACGAAGTTGATGAAAAACGCCTTGCATTTCTTGCAATTAAGTGTTATACTTGCTGAATAAAAAGTAAAACTCCAGACTGCTGACAACGTAGATGTGGCTTTATCGACAGTCTGAGTCTTGACTTTTTACTTGCAATATGTTATAATCATTGCAAGGTAATAAAATATGCGTCAGAATAATTCATACTAAACATTCTGCTACTGCAAGGAGGTAATTATCATGAAAAACAAATTCTGCGGTATCGGCGCGGTGTTGGCGCTTTCGATATTCCTGTCGGGCTGTACAGAAAACTTGCCGTCAGACTCTGATACTGCCGGCATGTACAGCAATCCGGACAGCAGTCTTAACAACAGCGATTTTGCCGTCGGTGAGAACAGCCAAATCGGCGTTGACAGCGAACAATCGACTGTTGCTGGTGAAAATGACAGCGATATGCTTGTCATAAACGACGAGGTTATGTGGGCGTTGGGAAAGACGGTTGACGAACTGAAAGGAAGATACGGCAATTTAAAAGGCGGCAGTGATGTTCTTGGCATATGCGTATTTGAAAACGGTTACGGGATGTACGCTTTGAATGAGGGCAAAACCTGCTTTGTAATTGACGGGGCAAAGGTAAAGGACGTTATTAAGGGCGAGTTCACGGTGCTGAACTACAAGGAGTTGGAAACCCGCGCGGGGATAAGTTACTGGCATATTGATGATGAACCAAGTCCTTTAGATGAATGTTGGTGGGCATATTTCACGCACCCCGACTATCAGGGCGTTACTTTTGCCATATATTCCATGACAGCAAGAGATGAAATCACAGGCGATACGGGCATTCAAATCCGTCAGATAGAGCCCGCGTTATGGATAGGACCGGCGGATTACAATGGCTGAAAAAAGGGCATTTGGAATGAAAAAAGTTATAAAATTTCTGAAATCGGAGACGGTATTGTGCATAGCTTTCCTGCTCGCCTTGCTGTCAGTGTTCATCACCCCGCCGAGCATGGAGTATTTTGATTACATAGACTACTCGGTGATTGCAACGCTGTTTTGTCTTATGGTGACGGTGCAGGGGTTTGCGAAAACGGGGCTGTTTGATTTTCTGTCGAAAAAGCTGACGGGGCGTTTTAAAAGTTCGCGTGCGCTGTCGGCGGCGCTTACTTTGCTGTGCTTCTTTATGGCTATGCTTATAACAAATGACGTTGCGCTTTTAACGTTTGTGCCGCTTACTCTTGCGCTTTTCAACGGGCGGGAGAAGATACTTATACGCTGTATAATACTTGAAACTGCGGCGGCAAACCTCGGTTCAATGGCAACCCCCATAGGCAACCCTCAAAATCTCTTTATCTACAACAATTACAGTTACTCCCTGGGCGAGTTTTTTGCGGTAATGATACCCATCAGCATTATAAGCCTTGTGATACTTATGCTGTCGCTTTTGTTAATTCCGAATGAAAAGGTTGCGCACGGGGATAATACGGCAAAGTTTAAGCCTGCGCGGAATTTCTTCGTTTATTTAGCGATTTTCGCGGTTTGCATAAGCTCTGTCGCAAGATTTCTGGACTATCGGATTTGCCTTTTGATAACGCTTATCGCGGTGCTTATCTTTGACAGGAAGATACTTGCAAAGCCCGATTATTCACTGCTTGCGACATTTGTCTGCTTTTTCATCTTTGTCGGCAATATCTCGGCAGTTCCCGCAGTAAGCGAGTTTATAAGCGGGATACTTGACGGACGGGAAATGCTGGTGTCATGTGCGCTGTCACAAGTAATCAGCAACGTTCCCTGCGCAATAATGCTTTCGGGATTTATAAGCGCAGAGAACGCAAATTCGCTTTTAATAGGCGTGAACATCGGCGGCATGGGAACGCTGATTGCTTCGCTTGCAAGCCTTATCTCGTTTAAATTGTACTCACGCTCTGAGAATGCCAAAAAGGGCAGGTTCTTTGCGGAGTTTACGGTTTATAATTTCGCGGTGCTGTTGCTAACGCTGGCGCTAACGCAGTATACAGTGTTGAGTGGACAGTAAACAGTTATGGTGTCCGCCTTACGGCGGATAGGATTTAGATTGTTTTTAAACCAAAGAGCGTAAACCTTTGAGGGGTTTACGCTCTTTCTTTTTTTGCGACTGCAAAATACTGAAATTTTTTTGCTTCCAAATTCTGGGGTGTGCAAAATGTGCAAAAAATATGTAAAGTATTTCAGGTTTTAAATTTCTAAAAAAGTTTACATAAAATTTGCACATTTTACACACCGCCCAAGAATGGCATAACAAAGCCAAAAACGAACAAATGTGCATTCTGTGCAAATTTTATGTAAACTTTTCTAGGTAAAAATAACATGAAATACTTTACATTTTTTTTGCACAGGATGCACAGTCCAGAAAATGGAAGTTCTTTCTAGCCTCTAGCCTCTTTGCTAGAAGCTAGAAATTAAGAAGCCAGAGGCTAGAGTTGAAGTCAAAGCAAGTTTTCCTTTTCAAACCTTGCCTTAGTCCAAACTCTAGCCTCTAGCCTCTTAAAACTCTGGCTTCTAGTTGCCTATCCCGTCTTTTAGGGATTTCGCAAACTTATAAATTTCATCTGGTGCGTTTTCGCCGTACTTCTCCACAAGCCTTACTATCGCCGAACCTACTATAACCCCGTCCGCCAGTTCGGACATCTTCTTTGCCTGTTCGGGGTTTGAAATGCCGAAACCTATTGCCGAGGGGACTTTGGCATATTTTCTGACGGTTGCCATAATGGACGCAAGGTCGGTCTTTATCTCGCTTCTCATTCCCGTAACGCCCATTGAACTTACTATGTACAAAAATCCCTCTGCGCTTTCGGCAATTGACTTTATGCGCTGTTCGCTGGTAGGGGCTATCATTGAGATTAGCGCAATACCGTGTGCCTTTGCAAAGCCGTCGGCTTCGCTCTTTTCCTCAAACGGCAGGTCGGGGCATATAAGCCCGTCAACTCCTATTTCTGCGCATTTTGCGAAAAACTTGTCATACCCGTACTTGTAAACGGGATTTACATATGTCATGAACACGAGCGGTATATCAGTCTGCGAGCGGATTTTTTCTGCAAGTTCAAACGCCTTGTCCGTTGTCATTCCCGCTTTCAATGCCCTTACGTCCGCGCCCTGGATAACGGTGCCCTCTGCAATAGGATCCGAAAAGGGAATGCCTATCTCAACCAAATCCGCTCCCGCTTTTATCAAAGCCATAATGTTTTCATATGAAGCGTCGTAATTCGGATCGCCTGCCGTAAGAAAGCCGATAAAAGCCTTTTTGTTCTTGAACGCATTTTCAATTCTGTTCATTGCTTTATCTCCTTATTCGTGCAAATCAATTCCGCGGTAGCGCGCTATTGCCGCAACATCTTTGTCTCCGCGCCCCGAAAGACAGCAGATTATAATGTCGTCTTTGTTCATTTTCGGCGCTATTTTCATCAAGTGCGCGACAGCGTGCGCGCTTTCTATCGCGCAGATAATGCCCTCTGTTCTCGCTATATACTCGAACGCATTCACCGCTTCATCATCAGTCACGGGAACATACTCCGCTCTGCCTATTGAATGCAGATAAGCGTGTTCGGGACCTATTCCCGGATAGTCAAGCCCCGCCGATATTGAGTAAACAGGCGCAATCTGCCCGTATTCATTCTGACAGAAAAGGCTTTTCA
>CANQOJ010000141.1 GCA_947625455.1 uncultured Clostridia bacterium
TGGTACGCCAGGAGGGATTCGAACCCCCGACCCTCTGGTTCGTAGCCAGATACTCTATCCAGCTGAGCTACTGGCGCATAGCTTCAACACTTGTTTACAACATTATGATTATACCACACAAAGGTCTATTTGTCAAGGGGTTTTGGAAAAAAATTGCGTAATTTTTGTTGTAAAGTGATTTGAACCAAACTTAAATCAACTGACACAAAGCAGGAAAAATGCGTTTGGGGGTTGACGGTCAGGGGAAAAGTTGGTATAATGTGAGTATAAGCGGTAATCTGCGGTCAATGTTTTGCGGGGAATTACGTTTGCGATAAGGCAGTCGGTTGCTGTCAAACTGCGGAAAATCACCGAATGTCGGATTTGTGAAGATTTATGGAAAGGAAAATTATGGGCAAAAAACTTATCTCGGTCGTTTTAGCGTCGGTACTTTTATCTTTGACGCTTTCGGGGTGCGCTGATTTTGTCAAATCAATGCTTTCGTACTGGGAGGGAATGTCAAAAAGCGAGGTACGGGAACTAATTGAAGGCGAACTTGAAGGAAAGTACAGTGAGGAGTTTTCTGTTCTGAATACATATAAAAGAGGAGGTGACGGTTTTACATACTTATTGGCAGATTGCAGTCCAAAATCAAGCAGTGATATTGTTTTTGAAATTGAAGCTTTTGAGGTTGGCGGCGGGTATATAATACGCGATACATATATTCCGTCTATTGTTAGGGTTGAAATGTTGGAGATTATCAATTCGGTAATTTCTGAATACTCTGATAAATATGCGGCAGACGTTAATGTAGAAGGTCTGTATGATGAGTACGACTCAGGTATCAGGATAGCCGAGAATGCTACAATAAAAAATTTTTCAGAAGCTTTGCCCGATAAAAATTCAACAGATATCTGGATAGCATTGAATGACAAAAACAATTTAGTTCATAACGACATATATAATATTGTTGAAAAAATTGTTGCAGATTTTTATTACACGAATGCTATTATCCATTTCTATTATGCAGCAGATGATATTGTTCAGAAATGTATAGATGAAATCAAAAACAATCAACCGACAGACCATTTAGTCTTATATAGAATTCTATACAAACATTATCCTTGCGATGCATTTAATTTTAAGGGGAAAAAAGGCACGCTGACACAGATTGATTACGCCGATAAGTTTTAATAGAGGTATTTATTTGCGATTTGATTAGGGTAGCACACCGTTACATATAATTTACAACAGTTATTGTGAAAATTGCACAATTTCTTTGAGAGAAATTCACTATTTATTTGCAATACTATTGAAAAACGGTTTAAATTGTGCTATAATGATAATTAAGTTATAAGAACCTTTTACAAGTTGACTTTTATCAAATAACAAGGGGGAAATCGACGTGAAAAATCTTAAAATATCGGTAAAGATGATTATTTGCTTCGGTCTGGCTATATTGCTGATGACCGTCAATTCCGCCGTCGCAATCATGGGGTTTAACATCATTTCGGACCAGCTGGACACTTTCTACAACATTGCGTTTAAAAATGTTCAGCTTGCCGACAGCATTAACGTAAACCTCAATCTCGCGGCTAACAATATGATGCAGTCCGTTATGGAAAACAATTCGGCTGAAATTGACAGAAGACTTTCAGAAGCCAAAGCCGCGCTTGACGCGCTTGACGCGGATATTGCCGCGCTTAAACAGGGGTATTCGGGCGATACGGCTATTCTTGATGAAATGCAGGCAAGCTGCGCGATTGTGCAGGCTACATATCCCGACTTTGAACAGAGGTGCAAGACAAATTTCACCGACCTTGCATACAAGCTTTATGATGAAAAAATCGCAGACAGGCTTGCAGAAGCTGACGAGAAAATCAAAATTATAAGAGAAGAAGCCGACCAGCAGGCGCAGCAGATATACAAAACCGGCTCTGCAACGGGTACGGGCGCGGTAATTGTCGCAAACATCATAAATACGCTCGGTATGGTTATCGAGATATGCGCGGCGGTTTACCTTACCAAGCATATCACAAAGGCTGTAAGAGAAATCAACGGTGCTGCGGGCAAAATTGCGCAGGGCGATTTTGACGTTGAGATTAAATACACCTCAAAAGACGAGCTCGGACAGCTTTCCGACAGCATGAGAACCCTTTGCGTAAGTACAAAGGAAATCATCTCCGACCTTGACTATGTGCTTAAAAATGTTGCTGATGGAAATCTTATGGTTGACAGCCGTGCGGAAACCGCTTATGTCGGGGCATATTCCGAACTTTTAAACAGTACGCGTGCGTTTGTTTCAAAGCTTGAGAATGCGCTTATTAAAATCAACGACGCGGCAGAGCAGGTTTCGTCGGGTTCGGATCAAGTTTCCGCAGGCGCTCAGGCGCTTGCACAAGGCGCAACACAACAAGCGTCGTCTGTTGAAGAACTTGCGGCAACTATCCAGGCAATTCACGGACAAATCAATACAAACGCTTCCCAGTCCAAGGAAGCAAACGAAAAGACCAACTCCGCAGGCGCGGAAATGGGCGTTGCAAACGACAAGATGAACGCTCTTGTAAAGGCAATGGAAGAAATCAGGCAGTGTTCAACTCAAATCAGCGACATAATCAAGACAATCGAGGACATAGCATTCCAGACCAACATTTTGTCGCTCAATGCGGCAATTGAAGCGGCAAGAGCAGGCGCGGCAGGAAAGGGATTTGCGGTTGTTGCGGACGAGGTAAGAAACCTAGCTTCCAAATCTGCTGAAGCGGCAAGCAACACTAATGTTCTTATCGAAAATACCGTAAGGGCGATTGAATACGGAAATAACCTTGTTGACGAAGTTGCGGACATGATGAAGATAGTTTCAAACGCGTCGCAGGCTGTTGCGGGACTTAATGCAGAGATAGCGGACGGTTCTGCAGAAGCTGCGCAGTCGATAGCGCAGATAAACATCGGCGTTGACCAGATTTCAAATGTTGTCCAGACAAACTCGGCTACTGCCGAGCAGTCTGCGGCGGCGTCAGAGGAGTTGTCGAGCCAGGCGACTATGCTCAAAAACCTTATTTCGCAGTTCAAGTTTAAAGCAGAGGAAATGTAAATTGATGTAAAACCGCTCCGCTGTGAAACGGTTTACAGCGGAGCGGAAAATTTTAATTTGGGCAAATTGAAAAAAGCCCTTGACAAAAGTTGAATTTAGTGATATAATAAAAAAGCTTTAGCCGGTGTGTTGGAATTGGCAGACGAGGCGGACTCAAAATCCGCTGCCGGCAACGGCGTGTGGGTTCAAGTCCCACCACCGGCACCATGCAACCCCCCTTGTGCTTTGCACAAGGGGGGTTTGCAGTATACAGTGGACAGTGGAAAGTAGTCAGTAAATGGTGTCCGCCTTGCGGCGGATAAATTCAGATTGTTTTGAATTTAGGAGAGCGTAAATCTATCGAGGGTTTACGCTCTTTCCTCTTGATAACAATCTAAATAAATCTGCGGAGCAGATACCGCAACTGTATACTGTACATTGTATACTGTCAACTGCCTACAGCTGTGCATCCTGTGCAAATTTTATGTAAACTTTTCTAGGTAAAAATAACATGAAATACTTTACATTTTTTTTGCACAGAAATGCACAGTCTCTCCCCAAACGCAAAAAAGTACAGCAAAGCTACCCTTTTAGAGGTTAGCGCATTATCCGCCTTACGGCGGATAACGCTGTTAGAGGTAAGAGGTAAGACTTTGAAGTTCTTGCCTCTTATTTCTTTTATGACAAACTTGCTTTAAAAAGGAAAACAACCTTTAGACTTGAACTCTTACCTCTTACCTCTAACATCTTACCTCTAACAGCGTTATCCGCCGTAAGGCGGATAATGCGCTTACCTCTTCCACGGGTTTTGCCGACTCAAAATATACCCATTCGACCTATTGACAAACAGCCAACGGCGTGGTATAATAAGTATGCGGATGGTATTCCGTTCATCGGAAACTGTACCGGCATATATTACCCCAAAATCGCAGTCGGAAACATCACGCGCCGCCGTTTATATGTATTATAGAAAGGCGGAGATGCGATGAACATTGGTTTTATCGGAGCAGGAAAAGCAGGGTTCTCTTTAGGAAAATTTTTCGCGGACAGCGGCTGCTGTGTGACAGGATATTACAGCTTGCACGAAAGCTCGGCGCGCAATGCCGCAAATTTTACGAGGTCAAGGTTTTTCGGTTCACCCCAAGAGTTGCTGAATGAAAGCGACGCGGTTTTTTTGACTGTTCCCGACTCGGCTATAAACACGGTTTATAACGAACTGTGCAATTTCAATATTGAGGGCAGGCATATATGTCATTGCAGTGGAGTGATGACGGCAAAAGAGGCGTTTCCCGATATTCGCCTTAAAAAAGCATTTGGATATTCAATACATCCGCTATTCCCATTTTCAGATACTGAAAATTCCGAGGGAAATCTTGCGGGTGCATTTTTTTGCATTGAGGGCGACAGCGAACATATTTCGGACTGGCGGGATTTTCTGGAAAATCTCGGCGTAAATGTCCAGATAATCAGCGGAGAAGTAAAACCGCTGTATCACGCCGCCTGTGCTGTCGCAAGCAACCTTGTCTGCGCGCTGATTGACGAAAGCATTGAACTATTGAAAAAATGCGGATTTACTGAACAAACAGCGCTTTCTGCCCTTACGCCTTTAATACGCAAAAACACCGAGAACATCTTGAAATACGGTCCTGCTTTGGCGTTATCGGGCGCAGTTGAACGGAATGATATTCAGACCGTGCAAAAACACCTTAGCTGTATTCCCGAAAAGGAACTTTACCGCGCGGTTTCCGAAAGGCTGATAAAAACAGCGCGCTCGAAAAATCCTGACATGGATTATTCCGAACTTGAAAAATTGCTGACGGGAGGTAATTCACAATGAAGAAAAATACTGTAACAACCCTTGCGCAAATGAAACAAAACGGTGAAAAAATATCGCAGATAACCTGCTACGACTTTTCTACTGCCCGTATATTTGACGAGGCGGGAATAAACTCGATACTTGTCGGCGACAGTCTGGGAATGACCATGCAGGGGTATGAGGACACACTGCCTGTTACTATGGACGAGATGATTGTGTACGGAAGAAGCGTGGGGCGCGCGTGCAAAAACGCGTTTGTGGTAGTGGATATGCCGTTTATGAGCTACCAAGTGTCTGTTGAGCAGGCAGTGACAAATGCAGGGCGCATAATGAAAGAGTGCGGCGTCAATGCTGTAAAACTTGAGGGAGGAAAGTCGGTCTGCCCGCAGATTTCGGCAATAACCGCCTGCGGAATACCCGTCTGCGCTCATGTTGGAATGACGCCGCAGTCAGTAAATAGCTTCGGCGGTTTTAAAGTTCAAGGCAAGGGCGAAGAAAACGCAAGGCGGGTGCTTGAGGACGCGCTTGCCGTTGAAAAAGCGGGAGCGTTTATGGTGGTTTTGGAGTGCGTACCGCCGAAACTTGCCGCGCTTATCACCAAAAAAACTAAGATGATTACGATAGGCATAGGCGCAAGCGCTGAGTGTGACGGGCAAGTGCTGGTATATCAGGATATGATGGGAATGTCGGGGGATTTCACGCCGAAATTTGTAAAGCGGTTTGCAGACATAGGCGAGCAGATGAAAACGGCAGTTGCCGAATATGACAGAGAGGTTAAAGCGGGAACATTTCCGTCCGCTGAACACACCTACCCAAAGAGCGACTGCTCTGATGAATTTTTGAGCAAACTTGATAATGAATATAAAGAGGTGTAATTATGATTATTGCAAGAACAATTAAGGAAGTAAGAGAATACGTTAAAAGCAAGCGCGGTGAGGGCAAAATCATAGGTTTAGTGCCGACAATGGGGTATCTGCACGAGGGACACGCAAGCCTTGTTGATAAGGCGAGG
>CANQOJ010000142.1 GCA_947625455.1 uncultured Clostridia bacterium
TGCGGAAGTTATGCGGTTTTTCGAGGGCTTAGGAGTTGAACTCAAAACCGAAAGAGGAAAACGCGTTTTTCCCGTTTCGGACAGGGCAATTGACGTGGTGAATGCGCTTGAAAGCGAGGTTAAAAGGCGCGGAGTTGAGGTTGTTCATGAAAACGCGCGCTCGCTTATCATTGAAAACGGGAAATGCGCGGGCGTAAACACAAACAGGCGTCAGTTACGCGCGGACGCGGTTATTCTTGCGCCAGGCGGCGCGTCATACCCGAAAACAGGCTCGGACGGCTTTGGATACGAAATCGCAAGGAAAGCAGGTCACACCGTAATCCCGCCGAAACCGTCGCTTTCCGCGCTTGTAACAGAGGAAAAGTGGGTTGAGAAAGCGTGCGGGCTTACGCTTAAAAACTGCGCGGTGAAGCTGAAGCACGGCGAAAAGACGATTTACGAGGATTTCGGGGAGGTTGCGTTTACCGCTGACGGGATAGGCGGCGCGGTGATACTCAGCGCGTCGGCGCATATTCCCGACGGCGAGGAGAAAAACTGCCGTATTTTGGTAGATTTGAAGCCTGCACTGTCGGAAAAACAGCTTGACGCGAGGATTTTGCGGGATTTTGCCGAAATCCGCGGAGGCGTTTTTTCTGACAGTCTGCGAAAATTGTTGCCGAAAGAGCTTGTCATGCCGTTTGCGGAGATAACGGGAATTGAACCCGCGAAGAAAATCTCTGAAATCACCAAAGAAGAACGCACGAATTTAGTGAAAACGCTGAAATGTCTGACGTTCAACATTCGCGCTTTTCGCCCCGTAAGCGAAGCAATCATAACGCGCGGAGGCGTTTGCGTAAAGGAAATTTCGCCCAAGACAATGGAAAGCAAGCTTGTAGAAAACCTGTTTTTCGCGGGGGAAATCATTGACGTTGACGGCTACACGGGCGGGTTTAATTTGGAAATTGCGTTTTCTACGGGCAGGCTTGCGGGGGAAAATTCAAGGCGCTGACGGCTGATTTTAAGCACACTTTGTATATTGAAAATGAAAATTTAGAGAAAAATATATGAAAATGTTTAAAAACCTATTGCAATTTTTATAAAAATATGTTAGAATAAAGTGATTTGAAATAAATATAGACTGTCGCTAAGCCTCTCCATCTACTTCGTCAAAGACTTATCGACAGCTACAAAGGCTAGTCGATAAGGCTTTTCCTCGTGTCTGGGGCTTATCGGCAGTCTAAATGATAATTCGGTATTTCCAAATTTCCTGAACAGGAGCGGTTTAAATTTGAAGTTTATTTCTGTCGCTATCGACGGACCTGTGGGCGCGGGCAAAAGCACTGCCGCAAGAGAGTGCGCGAGGCGTCTGGGGTTTGTGTACTGCGATACGGGTGCGCTTTACAGAGCGGTTGGCGTGTTTTGCGTAAGGGAGGGAGTTGACCTTTCTGAACCAAAGCAGGTGGCGGGTTGTCTTGACAGGATAAAGGTCGAGATTTCGCTTGTTGACGGCATTCAGCATGTTTTTCTGAACGGCGAGGACGTTTCCGAGGAAATTCGCCTGCCGCAGATGTCTATGGCGGCAAGCGCGGTTTCAGCTGTGCCGGAGGTAAGAAAAGCGCTTCTCGGTATACAGAGGGATATCGCCGAAAAGAACAATGTGGTTATGGACGGGCGCGACATAGGAACAGTTGTTCTGCCGAATGCCGATGTGAAGATTTTCCTCACGGCTAAGCCCGAAATAAGGGCGAAAAGGCGGTATGACGAACTGGCGAAAAAGGGCGTTGAAACAACGTTTGACGAGGTTTTGAATGACCTTAACGAGCGCGACTATAACGACAGCCACCGCGCCGAAGCACCGCTTAAAATGGCGGAGGACGCTGCTTTGGCGGATACGTCGGAGCTTGATTTCGAGCAGAGCGTTGAGCTTATATGCGGCATTGTCAGGGAGCGCAGAGATGTTTTATAATTTCTGCAGAGGCGTTGTTAATTTTATCTTCCACATAATCTTTAAAATCACGGTAATAGGGAAAGAGAATATCCCGCAGGAAAAAAGCGGATATATCATTGCTTCAAATCATGTTTCAAACTACGACCCGCCTATGGTGGGGATAGTGTTTAAGGGAAAATACACGTTTATGGCAAAGGACGAGCTGTTTCATATAAACCCCGTCTTTACATGGCTGATAAAGAAACTCGGCGCATTTCCCGTAAAGAGAGGCTCAAAGGACGCATCGGGCATTGACACGGCGATTGAGAGCCTTAATAACGGGCGGGTTTTCGTCATTTTCCCGGAGGGCACGCGCTCGAAAACAGGCGAGCTTGGCAAGCCGAAAAGCGGAGTTTCGCTTGTTGCGGTGAGGGCAAAGGTGCCTGTTGTGCCGGTGTATGTTGAATATGGCAGGAAAAAGTTCAGAAGAAACGCTGTTGTCTGCGTAGGAAAGGCTATTCCGAGGGAGAGTTTTGACGTTGACGCAGAGGATAAGCGCGAAATTCACAGGATAAGCAAGCTTATTATGGGCGAGATTTCGTCGCTTAAGGAGAATGCTCCGGATGTCGTATAAAGTTGAGATTGCGGAAAACGCGGGATTTTGCCCCGGTGTTCAGAGGGCTGTTGACACCGCTGAGAAAGCCGCAAAGGAGTATGGGAAAGTTTATACGCTGGGGGAGCTTATTCACAACGAAAATGCCGTTGAGGATTTGAGGAAAAAGGGCGTTTTCGCGGTGAACAGCGTTGACGAGGCAGAGGGCAAGCCGATTGTTATACGCTCGCACGGAGTTTCCAAAAATGCCGAGCAGGAGGCAAGGGAGAAGTGCAGCGTTGTTCTTGACGCAACTTGTCCGTTTGTAAAGAGAATACACAAGATAGTTTCGGCGCTGCCTGAGGACGGCATGTTTTTCGTGCTTGGCGACAAAAATCACCCTGAGGTAGCGGGGATAATGGGAAACGCCTCGTGCAAGGCTTATGCGTGCAGAAATTATGAAGAAATAGAGACAATCCTAAAGGAAAACAACATGGACGGCAGCGCAAGGTTTGCCGTCGTGGTTCAAACCACCTTCGACCGCGGTATGTTCGACAAGTATTCGGAAGAAATACGAAAGAAGTACAGCCGCGCTGAAATATATGATACGATATGCAACGCCACCGACAAGCGCCAGAAAAGCGCGAGGGAGCTTGCAAAAAGAGCCGCTCTGATGATTGTAGTCGGGGGAAAGAGCAGTTCTAACACAAAGAGGCTTGCGGATATTTGCGGGGAATACTGCAAAACGGTTTTCGTTACAAATGCCGCTGAGTTTTCAAAGCAGACGCTGTTAAGTCTGTCAGCCGACAGTTTGATCGGCATTACAGCCGGAGCATCAACTCCGCGCTACATAATTAAGGAGGTTCATAGCAAGATGAACGAGGAAAACATTAAAAACACCGAAAATAACGAGGAGGACTTTGCTGCGCTGCTTGAACAGGATCAGTCTTTTACAAGATTATATACGAACAAGAGAGTTAAGGCTACGGTTGTCAGCGTTTCCAAAAAGGAAGCGATTGTAGAAGTCGGCGCGAAGCAGACGGGCTACATAGTGCGCGAGGAACTCACAAACGATCCCGATGCGGAAGTTGAGGACATAGTAAAGCCGGGCGATGTTATTGACGCGGTTGTTATCAAGGTTGACGACAACATGGGTACTGTTGCGCTGTCGAAGAAGAGAGTGGATTCGGCGCTCGGTCTTGAAAAGCTTGCGGCAGTGAAAGAGGCGAACGAAACCGTTGAGGGCGTTGTTTCGCAGGTCGTAAAGGGTGGTGTTATCGTGATTTACGAGAACACAAAGGTATTCATTCCCGGTTCTCACACGGGCATTCCGCGCACGGGCAAACTTGAGGAGTTGCTGAAGAAAACCGTTAAATTCAAGATTATCGAAGTAAGCAACGAGCGCGGCGGAAGAGTTGTAGGCTCGATACGACAGGCAAGCAGAGAGCTGCGCGACGCTGAAAGAGCGAAGTTCTGGGAGAACATTGAAGTCGGACAGAAGTTTGAGGGCGAGGTTCGTTCAATTGAAAGCTACGGCGTGTTTGTTGACATAGGTCCTATTGACGGGCTTGTTCACACGGCTGACCTTACATGGAACAGAGTTGGTCACCCGAAAGATATTGTCAAAGTCGGCGACAAGATAAAGGTTATTGTAAAGTCGTTTGATCCCGAAAAAAGGCGCGTTTCGCTCACGGCTAAAGATCCCGATGAAAACCCGTGGAAGAAGTTTGCGGCTGAATATTCAAAAGGTCAGATTATAAAGGCAACAATCGTTTCGATAACGGATTTCGGCGCATTTGCGCAGATTATACCGGGCGTTGACGGACTTATTCATATAAGCCAGGTTTCGGTTGAGAAAGTTGCGGACATCAACACTGTTTTAAGCGTTGGGCAGGAAGTTGACGTCAAGATAATCGAAATTGACAACGAGAGAGAAAGAGTTTCGCTTTCTATACGCGCGCTTTCTGAGAATGTTGAAGAAGAGCAGTAAAGAGAAAAACAACAATTAAAATGACGCGGTTTAGTGGTTTGTAGCTAAACCGCGTTGTTATTGCAAAGGAAACGGGAATTATGGAGAAAGCAAAAACCGACAAGCGAGCGGTGAAGTACAGGGCGGGACTTCTGGACGGGCTGCCTATTGCGCTGGGGTATCTGTCGGTATCGTTTACGTTTGGGATAACCGCAGTTGGAATGGGTTTAAGTCCGATTACGGCTATACTGATTTCAATGACAAACCTTACTTCGGCAGGTCAGCTTGCGGGCGCGGGGGTTATCTTTGCGGGCGGGGGATTTGCGGAAATGGCGCTCACGCAGCTTGTCATAAACATACGGTATTCGCTGATGAGCTTGTCGCTGTCGCAGAAACTCAGCGCAAGATTTACAATCCCGCACAGGCTGATAAGTTCATTCGGCGTGACGGACGAGATATTTGCGGTAGCGTCGGGCAAAGAGGGAGAAATTGAGCCGAGGTATATGTACGGGCTGATAACACTGCCGTATATTTTCTGGGCGGCAGGCACGGCGCTCGGCGCGGTTTTTGGGGAGATACTGCCCGAAAACATAAAATCCGCGCTGGGAATTGCAATTTACGTTATGTTCACGGCAATCGTCATTCCTCCCGTGAAAAAGAGCCTCGGAGTTTTAACGGTGGTGATTGCGGCGGCGGGGATAAGCTGTGCGATAAGATATATTCCGATATTTTCGGGCATATCGTCGGGAATTTCGGTTATAATCTGCGCAGTAATATCCGCAGCGCTCGGCGCACTGCTGTTTAAGAGAGAGGAGGGCGCGAAATGAGCGAAACTCTGTATTTGTGCATAAGCATTGCGATAATGGCGGGCGTTACTTACCTTATCAGAATGTTTCCGCTTGCGCTCGTCAGAGGGAAGATAAAATCGCGGTTTGTGCTGGATTTTCTGTACTACATACCATACGCGGTGTTGAGCGCCATGACGATACCCGCAATATTCTACAGCACAAGTTCGTTTATCAGCGCGTCAGTCGGGCTTTTAATCGCGCTCGTCCTGGCGTTTTTCGAGAGAGGGCTTATGACGGTAGCGGCAGCCTCGTGCGCGGGGGTGTTTGTGACGGAGTTGATATTGAGTTTATTTTAAGGCAAAGGCGAACTAAGAACGCAAGGGGGAAAACTTTTGAAAAAGTTTTCCCCCTTACCCCTTTTCAAAACTTTTTATTACGGCTGGTAATGATAAGGTTCTTTAGCGCATAATAGAAAATGGCTCACGGGTTTTAATCCGTGAGCCGTTTTTTATGAAAGAGGACTTATGCTATATCATCAGTGCTTTTTCTTAGATACAACAAC
>CANQOJ010000143.1 GCA_947625455.1 uncultured Clostridia bacterium
GTTATCTTCTTGAAATACCCCTCGCGCGTAAAGAACACGTTTACGGGATAGCCCTCAGGCTGTTCTTCCGCAATTTCCTCTTCCTCTGCAATATCGTACAGGAACATTGTCCTGCGCGGCTGGGAATACTTTTTTATAATATCTTCAAGTTCTTCGATTATAACCTTGTCTATACGCTTCGGGCTGTTCAGTATGTCCTCCATTTCGGCAATCTCTTTTTGCAGAGTGTCGGTTTCTTCCGTTCTTTTGAGGATATACTCGCGGTTTATATGCCTTAACTTTATTTCCGCGACATATTCAGCCTGCACCTCGTCAATCCCGAAGCCTATCATCAGATTAGGCACAACTTCGGCTTCTTCCTCGGTTTCGCGTATAAGTTTAATAGCGTAATCAATATCGAGCAAAATTTTCTTTAATCCCAGAAGCAAATGCAGTTTTTCTTTCTTCTTGCCGACGTCAAAGTATATCCTGCGCTTTACGCACTGTCTGCGAAACTCCGTCCATTCGCTGAAAATCTCGTAAACGCCCATTACTTTCGGCGTGCCTGCTATCAGAATATTGAAGTTGCAGTTGAAATTTTCCTGCAAAGGCGTTAATCTGAACAGCTTTTGCATAACGGCGTTAGGCTCATAGCCTTTCTTCAAATCGAACGTAAGCCTTAGTCCGCTAAGGTCGGTTTCATCACGTGCGTCTGAAATCTCGCGTATTTTGCCCTCTTTGACAAGATCAACGACCTTGTCGATAATTACCTCAACAGTCGTTGTGGGCGGTATCTGCGTTACTTCTATACAGCGGTTTTCCTTGTCGAAATTGTAGACAGCGCGAACCTTTACCGCGCCCACGCCCGTATTGTAAATCCTGCGAAGTTCGGCTTCATCGTATACAATAAGCCCTCCGCCGGGAAAATCAGGACCTTTTAAGGTTGACAGCGCGTCATGCTGGGGGTTTTTGATAAGCGCTATTGCGGTTTCACAAACTTCTTTTAAATTGAACGAACATATATTGCTCGCCATTGAAACCGCAAGTCCGAAATTTGAATTTACGAGAACAGCCGGAAATCTCACGGGGAAAAGTGTCGGCTCGGTGGTGGAGTTGTCGTAATTCGGCACCATATCCACGGCGTCCTTGTCTATCTCCGCGAAAAGCTCGGCGCTTATCGGCTCTAACTTCGCCTCGGTGTAACGGGACGCGGCGTATGCCATATCGCGTGAATACGCCTTACCGAAGTTGCCTTTGCTGTCAACATACGGGTGTAAAAGCGCCTCGTTTCCTCTCGCAAGCCTTACCATTGTTTCGTAGATGGCTGCGTCACCGTGAGGATTAAGGTGCATGGTCTGCCCGACGATATTGGCGGATTTTGTTCTCGCGCCGTTTAGAAGTCCCATCTGGTACATCGTGTAGAGGAGCTTTCTGTGCGAGGGCTTAAATCCGTCAATTTCGGGCAGCGCTCTTGATACTATAACGCTCATGGCGTATGGCATATAGTTTTCTTCGAGCGTGCTTACAATATCGGTTTCAACAACTTTTCCCGATCCCTCTATATATGCCGAAACCGTTTGTTTCTGCGGTTTCTTTTGTTCTTTTTTCTTCAATTCTTCACAACCTCTGATAATTTTGTCAGCCATTCGGGTTTATAATCTCCGACTGTCCGCAATATTCCGTTTTTATATTCGGCAACTTTTACATATTACAGTATAAGTTCTCATTTACTCTCCTATTCAGCTTAAATCTGCTATATCAAGATAACGGCTTCCGTTTTCGCGGATAAAATCCTTTCTGCCCGTCAGGTCATCTCCAAGCAGAACATCAAACATTCTGCGCGTAGCCTCGCCGTCAGCGGGCGTTACCTTTATAAGCCTGCGGGTAGCGGGGTTCATTGTCGTAAGCGACATCATATCGGGATCGTTTTCGCCCAGACCTTTTGAACGCTGAATAGTGTACTTTTTCTCGCCTATCATGCCGAGAATTTTTGTCTTTTCGGGTTCTGTATACGCAAAATATGTCTTATCCTTTGTGTTGATTTCATACAGCGGAGATTCGGCAATATACACAAATCCCTTTTCGATAAGCGTCGGGCAAAGTTCCTGTATCATTGTCAGAATAAGCGTTCTTATCTGAAATCCGTCAACATCGGCATCTGTACAGATTATAACTTTATTCCAGCGCAGATTGTCGATATTGAATGTGCTCAAATTCTTGTTGGCTTTGGATTTGACTTCAACGCCGCACCCCAAAACTTTTATAAGATTTGTTATTATCTCGCTTTTAAATATCTTATCGGCGCTTGCTTTAAGGCAGTTCAAAATCTTACCTCTTACGGGAATAACCGCCTGAAATTCAGCGTCGCGCGCAAGTTTTACCGAGCCAAGCGCTGAATCTCCCTCGACTATATAAACCTCGCGCCTTGAAATATCGCGCGTCCTGCAGTCAACAAACTTGTCTATCCTGTTTGTAAGGTCAATTTTCTGCGACAGGCTTGCTATCGAAGAAGAACGCACTTTCTCCGCATTTTCCCTCGAACGCTTGTTTACAAGCACCCTTTCGGCAATTTTAACAGCCTCGTCGGGATTTTCAATGAAGTATACCTCAAGCGTGTGTTTAAGCCATTCGGTCATAGCGTCCTTTATGAAAACGTTGGTTACGGCTTTTTTCGTCTGGTTTGCGTAGCTTGCCTGCGTTGAGAAATTTGACGAAATAAACACAAGGCAATCCGAAACGTCCTCCCATTTTATCGCCTTTTCGCCTTTGTTGTACTTGTTGTTGTTTTTAAGATAAGCGTCAATCTGCGACAAAAATGCCTTTTTCATCGCTTCATCAGGTGAACCGCCGTGTTCGAGAAAGCTTGAATTATGGTAATGTTCAACAAAATGCGTTTCCTTGCTGAAAGCAAACGCCGCGTTCATTTTAAGCTTGTATTCCTCTTTATCCTCGCGGTCTTTGCCAACTCTCTCCGCATGGATATACTGGGGAGTTGTAAGCGGTTCATTGCCGACGGTTTCTTTCAGATAGTCAAAAATTCCCTCTTTATAGCAGAAAATCTTTTCGTCCCTTGTGCCGTCCTCGTTTTCAACCGTTCTTAAGAACTCAACACCGCCGTTTACAACCGCCTGCCGCCTTAACATATCGTCAACGTATTCAACGCCTACGTCAATATCCGTAAAAACTTCAAGGTCGGGTTTCCAGTGTATTTTTGTGCCTGTCGCGGTGGTTTTTTCACGATTGAAGCCTTTTTCGTTTCCCGTTACGTTAAATCCCTTTTCAAAACGCAGGGTATACTTCCACTCGCCGTTTTTGCTTTCGACTTCCATATACTCTGACGCAAACTGCGTTGCGCACAGTCCTAAGCCGTTCAAACCCAGCGCAAACGAATAGTTTTCGCCCGAATTGTTGTTGTATTTACCGCCTGCATAAAGCGTGCAGAATGCAAGTTCCCAGTTATATTTTTCCTCACTTTTGTTGTAGTCAATAGGAATACCGCGTCCGAAATCCTCTACGGTTATTGACTTATCGGCATGGAGGGTGATTAAAATGCGGTTTCCGAAGCCCTCTCTTGCTTCGTCGATAGAGTTGGAAATAATTTCAAACACGGAATGACGACAGCCCTCAATGCTGTCAGAGCCGAAAATTACCGCAGGTTTAAGTCTTACCTGGTCGGGACCTTTCAGCGCTTTTAAATCGTTATAGCCTGATTTTTTAGCCATATATACCTCGTTGAGTTGTATTTGTCAAAATTTAGAACCACAACATATATTATACATCATATTTTCGCTTTTGTCAAGTATCAGTAAAAAATTCCGAAACATATTAGAACCGCATGATTTAAAGCAACCTTTCCTTTTCAACGTACGCCTTGTCCAGCGCGCTCCGGGGTGCAGCCACTCAAATTCGCTGCGCGAATTTGGCGCGCGTTGCGCGTGGCTTTGGCGAAGCGGGAAGCGCATATCGCCTATTCAAACAACCTTTCCGCTTCGCCAAAGCCGTGGCTGCACCCCCGGAGCGCCCGGACGTGGTTTGGCAGGAAAAGAGCGTTTGTTGCCTTGCGGTTAGGGCAACGTTTCCTTGGTTAAAGTTGTTTTAACTACAACTCTAACATCTTACCTCTAATCTCTAACCTCTAATAGCTGTTCGACATTATTTTCTTTACAATTTACCTAAAAAATTTTCAAAAATGTAAAAATATATCACGCTTTTGTAGAATATCACCAAATTTGCCACTTTGCTATTGACAAATACGTCAATTCGTGCTACAATGTAGTTGCAAGGGAAAAAGAGAGCAGAAAAAAGCTCCGACCTTGCAAATGTGTAGAACAAACAGAGAAAGGTGGGAAATATATGCTTTTATCTATAGCGTATTGTCTTGAGGTTGTAAAGAACGAAACAACAGCCGACAGTTTTGAGAGCCTGCTGAATAGTTACTTTAACAGATAAGTTCTTTCAGCTAACAGTAAACTTAATTTACGTTTACTGAACATAATTTTTAAGTTAATGAACTTGCCCTCCGATTATGGAGGGCATTTTCTTTGTGAATTTGTATGAAATCAAACGATTTTCCAGACAAAAGTTACGGTATCGCTTGAACTTATATCATCGGGAGTGAAATCGGGCATTGCCGCAAGCGGTACAGCGCGCGACAACGTATCCATTCTTTTCTCGTGAATTTCAATCTCGCCCCAGTTGTAGTTTATTGACAAAATTTCGCCAAGTTTCTTACCCGAGGCTTTACAAAGCGCTTCAGCCTTTGCGCGGGCGTTTTCCGTTGCGGCAACAAGCAGTTGTTCGGACAATTTTTCGGGTTCCTTGACAGTAAACGTGATTGAAAATTCAGCGTCCGAACCGCTGTCAGCAACAGCGTTAAGCGTTTTCGCAAGCGCATCCTGACTGAAATCAAACGAGATTTTAAGCCTGTAGCTGCACTCATAACCTGCAAACTCTCGTCTGTAACGCCCGTTTTCCTTAATACTGTCATATCTTGTGTCAACCGAAAAATCAAGCGTTTTTAAATCATCTTTTGCGTATCCCGCCGATATAAGCGAGTTCTGAAGCAACGCTATCCTTTTGTTTGCATCGGAAATTGCCTCGTCATATGTCGGTTTTTCGGAATTGATGTTCATAAAAACTCTGACATAATCGGGCTTTGTTGTTGCTGTTCCTACTCCTTTTACAGTAATAGTTCCGTCCATAAAATACCCCTTTCACAATCGTTGATAAAGTCTGTCAAAAATCATAAAGGCAAGCGTCAACTTGCATTTATTTGTTTAATTATCCGAGAATTGAAAGCAGAACGCCTGCCGCAACCGCAGAACCGATAACTCCCGCAACATTCGGTCCCATAGCGTGCATAAGCAGGAAGTTTGAGGGGTTTTCTCTCGCGCCCTCTTTCTGCGAAACACGCGCCGCCATAGGAACAGCCGAAACGCCTGCCGAACCGATAAGCGGATTTATCTTCTTTCCCGAAATCAGGTACATAAGCTTTCCGAGGAGAACTCCGCACGCCGTACCAACGCAGAATGCGATAAGTCCGAGAACGATTATGAAAATCGTTTTCCAGCTTAAGAAGTTGTCTGCAACCGCCGTTGCGCCGACTGTAACTCCGAGGAATATTGTGATTATATTCATAAGTTCGTTGGTTGCCGTTTTAACAAGTCTGTCGCAAACGCCCGACTCTTTCATAAGGTTGCCGAACATCAGTATTCCGACAAGCGGTGCGGCTGACGGAACTATCAGCGATACAATTACGGTAACAGCTATCGGGAATACC
>CANQOJ010000144.1 GCA_947625455.1 uncultured Clostridia bacterium
ATGAGAGAGCGGGAGGAAATTCACCTTGACTTGAAAAAGCTGGGCATAAACAAACGCGTGCTGCTGGGAATAGTAAGGTCGGACTTCCTGCGGGAGTACAGGGCTGTATTTTCTCAATGTCAAACGTTCTTATACAGTCCTCCGTAAACCTTTTCGGCGACATAACCGTTGACGGCAATTCCGCCGCGCAGTCGATTGAGGGCTTTATATACATGGCGATGAACACGTTTTATCAAGCCGCAATCTCGTTTACAGGTCAGCACGTCGGCGCAAAGCGCTATGACAGAATACCGAGGATACTTTTCTGCTCGCTGGGCTGCGTTATCGTAACAGGGCTTGTGCTTGGCTGGTCGGCGTATATATTCGGACATCAATTGCTGTCGATTTACTCGGAAAGCCCCGAAGTAATAGAAGCGGGAATAAACCGCGTGCGCATAATCTGCACGACATACGCTTTCTGCGGAATGATGGACGTTATGGTGGGCATGATGCGAGGGCTTGGATATTCGACAGTGCCTATGATAGTATCGCTTATAGGCGCGTGCGGGCTTAGAATACTCTGGCTGAACACAATATTCCTTATCCCCGAATACCACACAACCGCGTCAATCTACATAAGCTACCCCGTTTCCTGGGCGATAACATTTTTAACTCACGTTATATGCTACACAATAATCTGGCATAAGGTCAAGAAAAAGGAGAAGAAACAACAACTAGAGGCTAGATAATAAGAAGCTAGAGGCTATAGTTTCAACCAAAACAACATTGAATGATAAAATGTAGTTTTAGTTTAAACTCTAGCCTCTAGCCTCTTAAAATTCTAGCCTCTAGATGTAAACATCATGGTATGAATACTTCAGCGGATCAACTCTTACTCCGTTTTCGCGCACCTCGAAATGCAGATGTTCGCCCTGAGACCAGCCTGTTGTTCCTACTATCGCTATAACATCGCTTTTTGACACCGTTTGCCCGACGCTTACATAAATCTTTCGGCAGTGTGCATATAGCGTTGAAATTCCGCCGCCATGGTCGATTATTATGTAGTTTCCGAAACCCCCTCCGCAGCCGCAGCTGTAATTTTTCCCGTAATCATGAGGACAGCCCGTGTATACCTTTATGACTTTGCCCGACTGGACAGCGTAAATGTTCCTGTTTGAAACGGCAACTCCCGCGCCGACAATATCTATCCCGCCGTGATTTCTCCCGCCGAAAGCATTATCCCAGCCAAAATATGTAGTCAGCCTGTGAAATTCGGGATCAAGCGGCCATCTGAAATCACTGCTGTAATCCTCGGCGCTTCCCTGTCCGTTTTGCTGTGCCTTTCTTATTTCTTCCTGCAGCTGTCTGTCGTATTCCTCTATCTCTTTGTTCGTTTTGGCAATATCGTAGTTCAGACCGTCTACTTTGTTCTTCAGTTCATTGTTGTCCTCAACTATGCCGTAAAGGTACTGCTTTTGTTCATTTGCATAGCTGTCAAGCTGTTTGCGCCGGGATTTAAGTTCGGACATTTCTTCATCAAGCTGTTCTTTTTGCTGTTGAAGAACCTGTTTATCCTGTTCAAGCTGTTGTTTTCCGCTTTCAAGGTCGTCTATCATCTGATTGCAGTTTTCTATTGAACCAAGCAGGTTGTACATAAACGCAAGATTTTGCTCGCTTATGTTCTTTATGACATCAGAATAAACGAAATATTCATACCAGTCGTCAGAACCGCTCAAAATCGGTATTGTATCCGACATATCGTTCATATACAGCGCTCTTGCAAGTTCTGCAAAGCGCTCTAAATTTTCCGCATTTTCAGCCTGCAATTCATCAATTTCGCCGTTCTTTTCTTCAATATCGCTTTCCTTATCGGCAATTGCGCTTTCGGCGTTGGTTATCTCCATATTTTTAGCGTCAATTTCATTCTGCTTTGCGATAATCAGCCGACCGCACTTTGTTATTTCGTCGTTTATGCCGTCAATCTGTTCGTTTACAAGCTTCATCAGCTCGTCATTGTCCGACATTTCGCTCTTGTACTTTTGAATTTGCTGTTTTCTCTGTTCATTTTCTTTGCGCTTTTGGTCAATCTGCGCCTGCAGGCTGTCCGCCGTACTGCTGTCCGCATGAACATACAGCGGGCTTATTGCTATTGCCATGGCGAAAATAACCGAACACAACCTTTTTAGAAACGTCATATTTTTTGCCCCTTTAGATGTAAGAGATTAGAGGTAAGAGGTTAGAGTTTAAATCAAAAAAACATTGAGTGATAAAAATGTAGTTTTGACTTAAACTCTAGCCTCTAATCTCTTATAATTCTAGCCTCTAGATGCTTATCTCTTAATAATAGTATGTGTATGAATATTTTGCAGGATCAACGGCAACTCCGTTTACGCGCACCTCAAAGTGCAGATGATAACCCGTACTCCAGCCCGTAGTGCCGACATATCCTATAACGTCGCCCTGATTTACCTGCTGTCCGTTTGTAACGTTAATTCCCCATGTATGTGCGTACATTGTTGAAATTCCACCGCCGTGGTCGATTATTATGTAGTTTCCGTAACCGCCGCCGCAGCCGCAGCTGTAGTTCTTTCCGTAATTGTGCGTACAGCCGTTGTATACCGCGATTACCTTGCCCGACTGTACGGCATGAATTGCCGCGCCCGCAATTGACGAACCTGCGCCCGTTATATCAAGTCCGCGGTGCTGTCCGTTTCTCCATGCGTCATAGCCGAACTTTGTCGTTATCCTCTGGTAATTCGCGCTGACGGGCCAGATAAATCCGTCCGCAGAATATACGGGCTGACCGTTGTTCCTCTGCTGTTCCTCTCTGATAAGCTGTTCAAGCTGGGCGTTAAGCTCGTCCATTTTCTTTGACGACGCTTTGTTGTCATATTCAAGAGCGTTTACTCTGTCAATAAGCTGTTGATTTTGCGCGGCAAGCTGTTTTAAATATGCCTTTTGCTGGGCGGCATAGCTGTCAAGGTCTGCTTTGGACGCCTGCAACTCTGCCATATCCGCTTCAAGCTTTTCTTTCTCTTTGGAGAGGTCGGTCTTTTCCTGTTCAAGCTTTATAACGTCATTGTCAAGTTCTTCTATCATAAGCTGTTGGTCGTCAATATCCGCAAGCAGCTTTTTCATAAAGCTTAAATTCTGGTCGCTTATGTTTTTAATGACATCGGAATACACGAAATATTCATACCAGTCGTCAGAACCGCTCAAAATAGGTATCGTATCCGACACATCGTTCATGTACAGCGCTCTCGCAAGTTCCGCAAAGCGTTCGAGATTAAGCTTGTTCTGCGCTTCAAGTTCGGCGATTTTCGTCTTTTTCCCCTCGATTTCAAGTTCCTTTTGATGGACTTGATTTTCAACATCTTCTATTTCTACCTGTTTATCCTCGATATATTGCTTTTGAGTGATGATAAGTTCGCCGTACTTTTCTATTTCAAGATTAACGCCGTCAATCTGGTCGTTTATAAGGCTTATAGCCTCTTTGTTTTTGCTGATGTCGCCGTTAAGTCCCGCTATCTGTTTGTTGCGGTTTTCATTATCCTTCTTGATTTTGTCAATCTGCGCCTGCAATTCGCTGATGCTTGTACTTCCCGAAGCCGTGTTATTTGACAAAACCGCAGTATTCGGCGTAACCGCAAGCACTGTAACCGCGCAGACCGCACAGCATACCCTTGCCAAAACTTTCAGCCGTCTTTTTTGTGACATATATATAATCCCCCTTAAAACTATAAAGCATAATAATTCTCACTTAAATTGCCTTATACACCTTAATTATACAATATTCGCCCTGAAATGTCAAGGAGTGTTCATATGAAAAATATATGAAATTTTATCTTCAAATAATTCAGACTTGCAGTAAATTTCAAAAATTGTTTCATAGGCGGCAGGCGAAAAATGGTGCTTTTTGTAGAAGATTACCAAAAAATCTGATTTAAATTGTAAGAACAGACAAAATCTGCCAATGAATTTGAAAAAAATTAAAAAAAATCTTGCAAAAATTCATTAGCTGTTGTATAATTAAAAAGCAAATTAAATTTTTTATTTAAGGGAGGACATTCCAATGGCATTAACAAATAAGTATCTTGCGGATTTGCTTGAAACCGTAAAGAAAAGAAACCCCGGCGAGCCTGAGTTCATTCAAGCCGTTACAGAGGTCTTTGAAACGCTTCAGCCCGTTGCTGAAAAGCGTCAGGACCTTATTGACGCGGGCGTTTTCGACAGAATAGTTGAACCCGAAAGACAGATAATCTTCCGCGTTCCGTGGGTAGACGACAAGGGCAAGGTACAGGTAAACCGCGGTTTCCGCATCCAGTTCAACTCCGCTATCGGTCCGTACAAGGGCGGTATCAGACTTCACCCGTCCGTTTATATCGGAATTATCAAGTTCCTCGGATTTGAGCAGATTTTCAAGAACTCTCTCACAACGCTTCCTATGGGCGGCGGCAAGGGCGGTTCGGACTTCGATCCCAAGGGCAAGTCTGACGGCGAGGTTATGCGTTTCTGCCAGAGCTTTATGACAGAACTTTGCAGACATATCGGTCCTGACTGCGACGTTCCAGCGGGCGATATCGGCACGGGCGGACGCGAAATAGGCTTTATGTTCGGTCAGTACAAGAGAATAAGAGATGAATTTTCCGGCGTTCTCACGGGCAAGGGACTTACCTACGGCGGTTCGCTCACAAGAACAGAAGCAACAGGATACGGTCTTTGCTACTTCACCGACGAAATGCTCAAGGCTAACGGCAAGAGCTTTAACGGTCAGACGGTTATCATCTCCGGTTCGGGCAACGTTGCTATCTACGCTACGCAGAAGGCAACTGCTTTGGGCGCAAAGGTAGTTACCGTTTCCGACTCCAACGGTTATATTTACGATCCCGACGGAATTGACCTCCCTGTTGTTCAGCAGATTAAGGAAGTTGAGCGCGGACGTATCAAGGAATATGTCGGCAGAACATCTCACAAGAACGCTGAGTACCACGAGGGCAGCGTATGGGGTGCAAAAATCAAGGCTGACATTGCTCTTCCCTGCGCTACTCAGAACGAAATCAACGGCGAATATGCGAAGAACCTTGCGGAAAACGGCGTTTATGCTGTTGCAGAGGGCGCTAATATGCCGTCTACTCCCGAAGCAATTGAAGTTTACTTCGCAAACAAGATGCTTTACGGTCCCGCAAAGGCTGCAAACGCAGGCGGCGTAGCTACTTCAGGTCTTGAAATGAGCCAGAACTCAATGCGTTACAGCTGGTCGTTTGAGGAAGTTGACGCTAAACTTCACGACATCATGAAAGCTATCTTCAAGCAGTGCGACGACGCAGCTAAGGAATACGGCATGGCTGGCAACTATATGGCTGGCGCAAATATCGCAGGCTTCCTGAAAGTTGCCGAGGCTATGAAAGCACAAGGCTGTGTTTAACTAGAAGCTAGAAATTAAGAAGCCAGAGGCTAGATTCTAAGGTAATCTCAGATTGTTTTTAGATTAAACGAGCGTAGACAACCGTAACAGGTTGCCTACGCTCTTTCCTCTAAAAACAATCTAATAACTTTTTACCTTTATCTAGCCTCTGGCTTCTTAATATCTAGCTTCTAGCCGACTATATCTCCCTGTCATCATTACGGGTTTTGTTTACGAAGCTAGAAATTAAGAAGCCAGAGGCTAGATTCTAAGGTAATCTCAGATTGTTTTTAGATTAAACGAGCGTAGACA
>CANQOJ010000145.1 GCA_947625455.1 uncultured Clostridia bacterium
TGCGAACGCAAACCCTTGCCCAAGTCCTCAAGACCTGCGCCGATAGTAAGACCGTCCTCGGAGAAAGCGGACTGCGAACGTCCGTAAACTATCTGGAGGAACAGCTCACGCATTGCGGTGTTTATCGCGTCGCATACCAGGTCGGTATTGAGCGCTTCGAGAATGGTTCTGCCGGGGAGTATTTCAGCCGCCATAGCCGCGGAGTGCGTCATGCCCGAACAGCCGATGGTTTCAACGAGAGCCTCCTGTATAACGCCGCCCTTTACGTTGAGCGAAAGCTTGCATGTTCCCTGTTGAGGAGCGCACCAGCCTATACCGTGAGTAAAACCGTTGATGTCCGAAATCTCCTTTGCCTTAACCCACTTAGCTTCTTCGGGGATAGGCGCAGCGCCGTGTGCAACGCCCTGTGCCACAGGACACATTGCTTCGACTTCGTTAGAATAAGTCATTTAAATTTCTCCTTTTTTCCTATATTTAGCAGATAATCTGCCATACACTCATATTATACAATATTTTTCTCAATATTTCAAGTACATTTTACCACGCAATTTACAACTTCAGCAAATTTTTGCTTCTAGAAGCCAGAAAATAAGAAGCTAGATGCTAGAGTTTGGATTAAAACAAGATTTCCTCTTCAAACCCTGTTTTGATTTCAACTCTAGCCTCTAGCATCTAAATTTCTAGCTTCTAGGCGCGATTGCCTATTGAAATTTGTTGGAAATTGTGGTAAAATGTAAATATGGTTTTGTATCAATACTATTATTATAAATCGGAGGTAATTTATGGAATTTCTGCATATGTTGGAGAATATCCGCACGCAGTTTGGCGACTTATTCTTTTCGGTGCTGACTTTTCTCGGAGGAGAAGCGGCGGTTATTGTTTTGTTCGCGGTGAATTTTTGGTGCATTGACAAAAATCTTGCGTATGACATAGGATTTTCGTTCTTTTCATCTGCAACAGTTATCCAAAACATAAAGATTACAGCGCGCGTACCACGCCCGTTTGTGCGCGATACAACGCTTAAACCCGTTGAAGCCGCGCTTGGCGGCGCGACGGGATATTCATTCCCCAGCGGGCATACCCAGACTTCGGCGTCGGTGTTTATACCGTGTGCGGTGAGGTTGAGGAAAAAATGGTGGCTGTCGGCAATATGCGTGCTTATGATAGTACTGACGGGATTTTCAAGGCTGTATCTAGGTGTACATACGCCAGAAGATGTTTTGTGCGGATTTTTGTCTGCGGCAGCATGCGCGGCGGTTATAATATTCCTTAGAGCGAAATTCAGTGATAAATGGATAACTCCCGCGGCGTATGTGCTTATTGCAGGCGCACTAGGCTCGATAATCTACGGCGTTGTACTAAACACCTCGAATGTCATAACAACCGAGTTTCTCGCCGATACCGTGAAAAATGCGGCGGCTTGTCTGGGATTTGCGGCAGGCACAATTCTGGAGCGCAAATTTGCAAACTTTAACCCGACAGGCACGAAATTCAAGCAGGGACTTGTCCGCTTTCTTATAGGCGCGGCAGTCGGACTGCTTCTGATGTATGGACCGAAGCTTTTGTATTCGGGAATACTTGTGCTTGACGGACTGCGTTATTTTGCGGCAATATTCTGGCTTGTGTTCATATATCCGCTGATATTGAGCAAAATGAAAAGCAAAAAATCAATGTAATATTCCCAAACCCTCCAGCAATATCTTCACGCCGAGCAAGACGAGGATAATTCCTCCGATAAGCTCGGCTTTTGATTTGTATTTCGCGCCGAAGAGAGAGCCGATTTTAATTCCGAATGCCGACAGCGTAAACGTGACCGCGCCGATAAGCAGAATTGCGGGCAATATCTTCACATCAAGAAACGCAAACGTCACCCCTACCGCAAGCGCGTCAATGCTTGTCGCAAGAGCAAGCAGAAGCATTGTCGCGGGTTTCATTGAATTACCGCTGTAATCTTCTTCGTCATTTCCAAAGGACTCCTTTATCATGTTTCCGCCGATTATTGACAACAGCACAAACGCAATCCAGTGCGAAAACCTTGATACAATCCCCGAAAATCCCACGCCAAGCAAATATCCAAGCAGCGGCATCAGCGCCTGAAATCCGCCAAACCATGCGCCCGCGCAGGTCATATCCCCCGCTCTTATTCTGCCGACCGAAAGTCCCTTGCATACCGAAACCGCGAATGCGTCCATTGAAAGCCCAACCGCAAGTATAAATAATTCCACAATGCCCATTCAATATATGTCCTTTCGTTTTTCACGAAATAAGCCGTATTTTTAATGTATTTTTCAACGTCCGCAGATTGTGATTTTTTACTAAATTATCTATATGCTTGGCAGTTGATTTTTATTATATGTTGGGCAGAGGTGGTTTTCCCCTTGCTGTCAGTTGACAGTGTACAGTGGACAGTATACAGTTGCAGTATCTGCGCATTATGCGTGAATAATGCGCGGATACCTTTACTGATTACTGTACATTGTCCACTGTCAACTGACAACAGAGCGTAAACCCTAAAAGGATTTACGCTCCCCTGCTAGAAGCTAGAATTTAAGAGGCTAGAGGCTAGAGTTGAAATCAAAACAAGCTTTCCTTTTTAAGCCTTGTTTTAGTCCAAACTCTAGCCTCTAACTTCTTAATCTCTAGTTTCTAGAAGTTGAGCGTACAACTCCTAATGGTTTTGTACGCTCTCCTAATTTCAAAACAATCATATCCGCCGCGAAGCGGCACCATGTCTAGCCTCTAGCCTCTTAAATTCTATCCTCTTAGAAATCCGGCTTCTAGTCAAGGAACAGATGTCTGGGCAGACCGTCAACCATAAACGGAGAAAGTTCGCCGATTATAAGCGGGCGCGCATACTCTGCAAAATCCTTTGAAACATAAGTTCCGTCATTTATGATCCACTCGTCGGGAACCATTTTCGCAACGTTTGCAACAGCTGACGCAGGGCATGAAGATGTTTTAAGCTGATACGGGTTGTTTGAAATTCTCTCAAACGTTATCATCTTGCCCGTTTCGCCGTTGAGCGCAAGCTGAACGCCGTCTGCGCCTGCCGTAAACGCTTCGGTTATATCACGGCGCGATACAAGGTGCGACGCGCATCTTTGAAGAGTCGAGAACACGATACCTCTTGACTTTACGCCCGTTTCACCGCCGATAAAGTCCGCAAGATACAGCGCGGTACCGCCAAGCGTTTTATGACCGAATGCGTCCTCTGTCATTGAACGTCTGTTCGCTTCGCAGACATACTTTCCGTCAGCAGTCTTTATGCCCTCTGAAACCGCGATAGTAATGACTTTCTTTTCCTTGCGTATAGCGTCAATCTTCTTCATGAACTTGTCATAATCGAAAACCTTTTCCGGCAGGCAAATAATGTCAGGTCCCGCGCAGTCTTCCGACCTTGAAAGCGTAGCCGCGCAAGTAAGCCAGCCCGCGTCGCGTCCCATGATTTCAACAACGTTAATGCTGTCGGTGCTGTAAGTAGTAGCGTCGCGGATAATTTCTTTCATCGCCGCGGCTATGTACTTTGCCGCGCTTCCGTAACCGGGGGTATGGTCAGTGCAGGCAAGGTCGTTGTCGATAGTCTTGGGGATACCGATAAACGTAATATCGCTCTTGATTATCTCGGAGTATTTCGACAGCTTGTCGATAGTATCCATTGAGTCGTTTCCGCCGATATAGAAGAAGTGTTTAATATCCATTTTCTTCAAAATGGCGAAAATTCTCTTGTATGTTTCCTCGTCCTTTGTGAAATCGGGGAGTTTATAACGGCAAGTACCGAGGAAAGACGACGGCGTGCGCTTTAAAAGTTCAATATCGAGGTCATTTTTAACGTAATCCGACATCTCGATAAAGTTTTCCTTTAAAAGTCCCTCAATACCGTTTCTCATTCCGTAAACATGCGGACAGCCTGCGTCCTTTGCGGTTTTAAAGACGCCGACAAGGCTTGAATTGATAACCGAGGTAGGACCGCCCGACTGACCTACTACAACATTTCCAAGCTGCATAATAATTACCTCCAACTTCATTTTAAAATTAAGGTTTCACCTTTAAAAACATTTTATCACAAATACATCTGTTTGTCAAGGGAATAATAGTTAAAATCTACAAAACCGACGATAAAAGTAAAAAATACTTGTGAATAAAGACGAATAAATTTAACGTTTGTAATTAAATTGACAGCTGCGGTACTTGAAATAAAAGGAAATTTGTGGTACAATATAAATAAGACCATTTGAAGAAATCTGGAGGGCATATGACAAGACTTATTATTGACGGCGGGAGATTTTCGGACATTGACGGGTTTTTTGAAGAAGCGGGGCGCGTTATGACAAAGGACTTTGAGGGGAATACAGGGCATAATTTCTCTGCATTTCACGATTTGCTCCGCGGGGGATTTGGAGTATATGAATACGGCGAGAGGGCGGAGTTTGTGTGGGTAAATTCCGAAAAGAGCAGGATTGACTTGGGGTATGATGAAACAGCGCGCTATTATGAAAAACTGCTTAGAAAATGCCACCCGTCTAACCGCGAAAGGATAAGCGAAAAGCTGGCAAAAGCAAAAAATCACGAGGGAAAAACGTTGTTTGATATTATCGTTGATGAATTTAACGACAAGTCTGACGCTTATGACCATATTCTTACTTTAGAGTGAAAAATTAGCAGAGAAATTTTCATTGATTTTTTGTTAAAAATAGCTAAAATTTTCATAGACTATTGCAAATTTTCTAAAAATATGCTAATATTAAATAAGGCAATAGCCTAATACTTAAATCGGAAGAGGGTTTAGCTTATGAAAGTTACCATTACCGCAAAGAAACTCAATATCTCACAGGCATTCAACGATTACGCCGAAAAGAAACTCGGAGCAAAGCTTGATAGATTTTTCCCGGACGAAGCCGAAGCAAAGATTACGCTGTCCGAGCGCAAAGAACAGATAGCGCTTGAACTTACGGTAAGCTACAACGGCATTATTTACCGCGCCGAGGAAACCGCAAAGGACAAAAATGACGCGCTTGACGTTACTATCGACCGCATCATTCGCCAGATAAGAAAGCACAAGACAAAAGTTGAGAAGAACCTCCGCGAAAACGCATTTGCGGGACTTGCGCCCGAACCCGAAGAAGCCGACTACGAGGTCATTCGCTACAAGAATTTCCGTATGAAGCCCATGACGGTTGACGAGGCGATTTTGCAGATGAACCTTTTAGGGCATAATTTCTTCATGTTCAAAAACGCGCAGACAGCAGTGGTGAACGTTGTCTACAAGCGTGATGACGGGAACTATGCGGTGCTTGTGCCTGAAGACAATTGACAGCGGACGCTGACGCTGGCGCAGTATACAATGTACAGTGGACAGTAAACAGTTGCGGTATCTGCTCTGCAGATAATATTAGATTGTTTTTAGATTAGGAGAGCGTAAACCCACAGTAGGTTTACGCTCTTTTAGTTTCAAAACAATCTTAATTGTCCGCGAAGCGGCACCGATTACTGAATACAGCGTTATGCGCGTAGCGCATAATGCGTACATTGTCCACTGTCAACTGCCAACGGGTGTGCAAAATGTGCAAAAAATATGTAAAGTATTCCATGTTATTTTTTCTGAAAAAGTTTACATAAATTTTACACTTTTTGCACTTTTGGGATTTCTTGGAAGTTTTTGCAACTGCAGAAAACTGAAA
>CANQOJ010000146.1 GCA_947625455.1 uncultured Clostridia bacterium
GCAGATAAGCGTGTTCGGGACCTATTCCGGGATAGTCAAGCCCCGCCGATATTGAGTAAACAGGCGCAATCTGCCCGTATTCATTCTGACAGAAAAGGCTTTTCATTCCATGGAATATACCCAGCGTTCCCGTTGCAATTGTCGCCGCGGTTTCTCCTGTATCTACGCCGCGCCCTGCCGCTTCACAGCCTATAAGCCTTACATCTTTGTCATTTATGAAGTTATAGAACATTCCCATTGCATTTGAACCGCCGCCTACGCATGCCATAACAGCTGTCGGCAGTTTGCCCTCTTTTTCAAGTATCTGCTCTCTTGCTTCTTTCGAGATAACGCTCTGAAAATCGCGCACTATCATAGGGAATGGGTGCGGTCCCATAACCGAACCCAGAACGTATAATGTATCGTCAACCCTGTTTGTCCAGTCGCGCATAGCTTCGTTTACCGCATCTTTAAGCGTCATTGTACCGCTTGTTACGGGGTGAACCTTTGCGCCTAAAAGCTCCATTCTGTAAACATTCAGCGCCTGCCTTACGGTATCTTCCTTGCCCATGAATATCTCGCACTCCAAGTCCATAAGCGCCGCTGCTGTTGCCGCAGCAACACCGTGCTGTCCTGCGCCCGTTTCCGCAATAATGCGCTTTTTGCCCATTTTCTTAGCAAGCAGGCATTGACCGAGAACGTTGTTGATTTTATGTGAACCTGTGTGATTTAAATCTTCGCGCTTGAAGTAAATCTTAGCGCCCCCCAGGTCGCGCGTCATTTTCTCCGCATAGTAAAGTAATGACGGTCTGCCCGCATACTCGCGGTTTAACCTGTCGAGTTCGGCAATAAAATCAGCGTCGTTCTTATAGTGTTCATAAGCTTCTTCAAGCTTATGTATTTCGTTCATCAGCGTTTCGGGGATATACTGCCCGCCGAAGTCGCCGTAACGTCCATTTGACATAGTATTATTCCTTTCATATAAGTTTTTTGTTCTTAAAGATTTCTTATCGCCCTTACAGCTTTTATCATTTTCTCGCGGTCTTTAACCTTGTTGGTTTCAATTCCCGAACTTAAGTCAACGGCATAGGGCTTGAACTTTTCGGCAATCTCCGCTAAATTTTCGGGAGTAAGCCCGCCCGCAAGAAAAAACGGAACTTTGATTTTTTCAGCGTCAATAAGCGAATGGTCAAACTTAACTCCGCTCCCTGTCCCGCTGTCAAGCAGAAGAAAGTCCGCGCCTTTGCTGTCCGTATAATCGTTTTCGCCCGTTACCTTGACAGCCTTGATTATCGGAACATTTGCAAGCTTTCGCAATTCGGATATATACTCCTCGTCCTCGTTTCCATGGCATTGTAAAATATCGGCTATGCCTTGCCTTGCAAATTCTGCAAATTCATGAACATCAGCGTTCACCGACACCGCAACTGTCTTTATCTTCGGCGAAAGACGCGCTTTCAGCTTTTGGGCAGTCCTTATGTCGATATTCCTGTGACTTTTCGGAAACATCACCACAAACCCCGCAAAGTCGGGCAGTGCTTCGTTTGCGTATTCAATATCCTCTTCGCGGAACATTCCGCATAGCTTTATCTTGACTGCCATTTTACCACCCGCGCAGTTCTTTCAGCTTTGCCGTCTTGTCGTCCGCTCTCATAAGCGCTTCGCCTATTAAAACAGCATTTACGCCTATTTCGCGCAGTTTCTGCACGTCATTTGCTGTCGTTATCCCGCTTTCGGAAACAAAAATCCTGTCATTCGGGATAAGTTCTCTAAGCCTTGCGGAATTGCCAACGTCAACCGCAAACGACTTCAAATCACGGTTATTTATTCCGATAATCTTCGCGCCGATTTTGACCGCTGTCTTTATTTCGTCCTCGTTATGCGTTTCAACAAGCGCGGACATTCCGAGCGAATGCGCAAGTTCAAGATAGCTTTTTAGTTTATCTTCGCCAAGTATCGAACATATCAGCAGAACCGCGCCCGCGCCGAGAATTTTCGCTTCATATATCATATACTCGCTTATTGTGAAGTCTTTGCGCAGGACGGGTATATTCACCGTGCTTGTAATTTCGCTTAGTATCTCGTCACTGCCCTTAAACCAAAACGGCTCTGTAAGGCAGGAAATTGCCGACGCGCCCGCCTTTTCGTAGTCCTTTGCGATTTGCAGATACGGGAAATTCTCCGCAATAACGCCCTTTGACGGCGAGGCTTTCTTTACCTCGCAGATAAACGAGATGTCATGTCCCATAAGCGCCTTTTCAAACGGAAATCCCGTATTTTTCGGCAACTTTTCGGCTGTTTCCCGTATTTCTTTGAGTGGTATCTCCTTTTCCTTTTCGGCAATTCTTAAGCGCGTTTTTTGTGCGATTTCATTCAGAATATTCATCATTCAACCTTGTTTGAAACTTCAATGTACTTTTCGAGCGTCTTAAGCGCATTTCCGCTGTCAATCATCTCTGCCGCCTGCTTTACGCCGTCCTCAATAGAAATGCCCTTGTAGATATGAAGCGCCGAGCCTGCATTCAGCAAAACAGCGTCGCGTCCCGCGCATTTCTTACCGCTTAGAATATCTCTTGCGATTTTAGCGTTTTCGGCAGGATCACCGCCCTTGATTTCGGACATATCATGGCGAGAAAGACCGAATTGTTCGGGGGTTATCTCGTATTTTGTAAACTTTTCGCCCTCAAATTCAACAACGGCAGTAGGCGCGCTTACCGATATTTCGTCAAGTTTATCCTTGCCGTAAACCGCCATTCCGCGCTTTACTCCGAGTTTTACGAGCGTTTTTGACATGGGTTCAAGCAAACTCTCGCTGTACACTCCCAACAGCTGATAAGAAGCATGAGCGGGGTTTGTAAGCGGGCCTAATATGTTGAACACGGTCGGAATGCCTATCTCACGGCGTACAGGACCTACGTATTTCATAGCCGTATGATATTTCTGCGCAAACATAAAGCACATTCCCACTTCGTCCAGAAGTTTAACGCAGCCCTCAGGCGATACGGAGATGTTTATTCCCAGCGCTTCAAGTACGTCCGCCGCACCGCATTTTGAGGACGCCGCGCGGTTTCCGTGCTTTGCGATTTTTACTCCCGCAGACGCACAGACAATGCCCGAAATTGTGGAGATGTTTATTGACTGCGCGCCGTCTCCGCCCGTGCCTACAATCTCCATAATATCGCCGTCATAGCTTACTCTTGTTGCACAGTCGCGCATTACATACGCGCTTGCGGATATTTCCTCAACGGTCTCGCCCTTAATATGAAGAGCGGTTAGATATGCCGAAGTCTGAGCGGGAGTTGTGTTTCCCGTCATGATTTCGCGCATTACTTCCGACGCTTCGTCATAGGTCAGGTTTTCGCCTTTTGAGGCTCTGATGATTGTTTCTTTTATCATGATAAATTCTCCTTTATGAATTATTTCGTTCTGATGTTCAAAAAGTTACGGGCTATTATATCGCCCTGCTGCGTCAAAATGCTTTCGGGGTGAAACTGAACGCCGAAAATCGGGTATTCCTTGTGTTCAACCGCCATAATCTCGCTGTCTGCTGTTTTCGCCGTTATCCTAAGCGTTTTTGGCATTGTGCTTTCATCTGCCGCAAGAGAATGGTATCGCGCTACTTCAAGCGTCTTGTTTAAACCCTTGAACAACGGAGATGTCTCGTATTCAATGACCGACTTTTTCCCGTGCATAAGCTTCTTGGCATAGGTTATCTTCGCGCCGAATGCTTCGCAGATAGCCTGATGTCCTAAACAAACGCCGAGTATCGGAACTTCCCCTTTAGCTTTCACAACAAGCTCCTCGCATATTCCCGCGTCGCTCGGTCTGCCCGGACCGGGGCTTATTATGATATGTGTGGGCTTGAGTTCAAGTATCTCCTCACAGCTAAGCTCGTCATTGCGTATAACTTTAATGTCGGGATTTATCGCGCCTATAAGCTGATAGAGATTATATGAAAAGCTGTCGTAATTGTCGATAAGCAGTATCATAATGCCACCCCCTTTGAACTTTCAAGCGCGTTTACAACCGCTTTCGCCTTGTTTATGCACTCGGTAAATTCGTTTTCGGGAACGCTGTCCGCGACAATCCCCGCCCCGCTTCTTACAAAAACCTTGCCGTTTTTCTTGAAGCAAAGCCGAATGGCAATACAGGTATCGAGATTTCCGCGAAAATCAATATACCCTATCGCCCCGCCGTAAATACCGCGCTTGTTGTTTTCAAGTTCGTTTATTATCTCGCAGGCGCGTATCTTCGGCGCGCCAGAAAGCGTTCCCGCGGGCAGTACCGCGTCAACCGCGTCTAAAGCTCCGAACTCTTTGCGGATTTTTCCTCTGACTGTCGAACCTATGTGCATAACATGCGAGTAGCGTTCAATCGACATATATTTTTCAACTTCAACAGTACCAAACTCTGAAATCTTGCCTATATCGTTTCTTCCCAGGTCAACGAGCATATTGTGTTCGGAAAGTTCCTTTTCGTCAGCCAGCAACCCGCGTTCAAGTTCCTTGTCCTCTTCGTCTGTCTTGCCTCTTGGTCTTGTTCCCGCAAGAGGGAATGTGTGCAGTATGCCGTTTTCGAGCTTCACGAGAGTTTCGGGACTTGAACCCGCAACTTCCATGTCGTCGCTTGAAAAATAGAACATATACGGCGAGGGATTTGTTGTTCTGAGCATACGGTAAGTGTTAAGCAGACTGCCCTCAAAGTCCGCTTCAAGGCGGTTTGACAAAACAACCTGGAAAATATCGCCCTCGTAGATGTACTTTTTCGCGCGTTCAACCATTGCGCAGTACTGTTCTTTGCTGAACAGCGGGCGAAACTCGCTTTTAAGGCTTGAATTTTGTTCCGGCGCGGGCTTCCCCTCGCGGATAAGTTTCGCCATTTTGTCGAGTTCTTTCTCGGCTTTCTCATATTCTTCGCTGATATTATCGCCCGAAATGTTGGTTATAAGGATTATTTTCTGGCGAATGTTGTCAAATGCTATCACATTATTAAAAAGCATAAGGTCAACGTCCTTGAAATGTTCCTCGTCAAGCGCGTCAAGCGTAAGTCTTGGTTCGCTGTACTTTATATAGTCATAGCTGAAATATCCCACCAGACCGCCCGTAAAGCTCGGAAATCCCGGTATAGCGGGGGAGCGGAACTTTTTCATAAGATGTCTTATGTAATCGGCGGGGCTTTTTACGTCAAGCGTTTCGGCTTCGCCCGAAAGAACGTTTTTGACCGTCAGCTTTCCGTTTATGCACGAAATTTCAAGCGTCGGATCGTATCCCAGAAACGTGTATCGTCCCCATTTCTCCTGGTTTTCAACGCTTTCGAGAATGTAAACGTGACGGCTTACGGACTTAAGTATCTTCAACACCTCAATGGGCGTCCTTACGTCCGACAGGATTTCACGTTTAATCGGGATTTTGCTGTACTCTTTGTACTGTTTTGCTTCTTCTAAACTTGGCACTAACATATTTGCTCCTTTCTAATCTCTTGGCAACTGCGAAAAACAGAAAACCGCCCTTATGGAAAACATAAGGACGGTGAAAAAATTCATCGCGATACCACCTTAATTCGCGGAAAATCCGCGCACTCTTTGGGTACTACATAATACCCCTGCGATTAACGCTCGCGCACGTCATGACATACTCCCCAGACTGCCAATAAAACCTCATCCGCGTTGTCATCATTATTAGCTGACAATGTGCATA
>CANQOJ010000147.1 GCA_947625455.1 uncultured Clostridia bacterium
AGTTTCAAATCCTCAACGCTTGTATTTGAATTTTCGGTCAATTGAAGTTTTATCATTTCCGACAATTCGCTCGGCAATTGCTCTTTTTCTTCCAAAGCCGAAACAATGTTCTTCACTGTCAGCCTCAAATCCTCAACGCTTGTACTTGAATTATCGGTCAATTGCAGTTTTATCATTTCCGACAATTCGCTCGTCAACTGCTCTCTTTGCTCTAAAGCCGAAACGATGTTCTTTATTGCCAGCTTCAAATCTTCAACGCTTGCACTTGAATTTTCGGTTAGTTGCAATTTAATTAACTCCGACAATTCGCTCGTTAACTGTCCTTTATCCTCCAAAGCCGAAAAGACTTGTTCAACTTCGCTGATAATCTCCGCCCTGTCCGCAAAATCCTTTTCAGTTAAACGTTCAAGCTTTTCGGAAATTTCTTCAAGCGTACTCTCTGAATTATCAATCAAAGCAAGAATAGTTTCAGCCCTATCGGTAAACTCCCTGTATGCCTTTTCATATTCTTCGGCGCTCATGGTTTCGGAGTTAATTTCTGAAATCATACGTTCAAAACTCTCGGAAAGCCCGTGAGTTTCTGAATATGCTTTGATAAGTTCAGAAGTTTTGCTGTCCGAAAGCTGATTTTCAAGCCATTCGGAAAAACGCTCAAATGTTCTGTTGTTAACAGAATAAAGTCCTGTCAGCTTATCAGCCGAACGTTCCAAAACGCTCCAAAAGCTGAACGAGCTGTTGTTTTCGGCAAAGCGTTCAATTTCCCCTGCCAAAGCGTCAGCGCCAGAGTTGTACCTCACGACCTGTTTCAGCAGTTTTTCCGCTTCACTAAGCCTTTCATTCAACGCAAACCTGTCTATATATTCATAAAGCGCGCGTGTCGTTATTGAAAGCCTATCCGTCCCGGTAAACTCCTCCAGCATTTTAGCAAACTCTTTCAGCGCCCCGCTGTTTGCAGTGCTTATGACTTCCCTTATTTCGTCAGCTTTTAAAGTACTCTCCGACTGTTCATAATAAAGAATACGTTCAATTTTCTCGGCAGTTTTTCTAAATTCCTCTCCGACATCACCGCTTTCGCGCACCCTATTTAATGTATACTCGCCGTATGAAAGCACAAAATCGCTGTTTTCGGCGTATATTTTTTCCGTTACATTTTCCTTTGACGAAGAGTTAAATTCGCTGTAAATCTCGGCAAATTTTTCATTTTCAAACAGCTTTTCCCGCGAATAGTCTGAAAACTCCGCGTTTTGCCCTATCATTTCCACAGTCCTCTGCAAAAGTTCGGACAGCCCGCGCGTAAGGCTTATATATTCATCCAGCGCCTTTTGCATAATGTCATATTCCTGCGCGGAATTTGCTTTCAGATACTCCGCAAAGCTTTCAAGCTGAGGAATGTCGGCAGATGTAAAAAACTTGCGCATCTCCTCAACTGACGAAAACGCCGTTTTATTTTCGGCGCTGTAATGCCTTTCCGACTGTCTTTCTATGCTGAGTCTGCGTTCAAATGTACTGAAAAACTTTTCAAGTTCATTAAACGACGAATGATTTGCTATAAACTCCAGAACTGACTTTGAATTTTTTAGTTCGTCAATGTTTCCGCCCGCTTCAAGCGTCTTTGAAAACAGTCCGTTTTCCAGAATAAAACTGCGCAGAAATTCGGTCTGACGCTCGCTTAGTTCATCTGCAAGCATTGAAAACCTGCGGCGAAGTTTAAAGCCTCGCCGTTGCTTTTCTTCGCATTTTAAAGCAAGTTCCAGAAATGCGCGGTTTGACCTCACCGACTTGAAAAGTTCGGGATTTCTTGCCGTCATTCGCAAAACCCCGACGCTTGCCGCGCCGAATGCCGTTGTGGAAATAACGTCAGTTTTCAAGGAGTCAGTGCGTTTTGTCCTGCTTTTGATTTCGGTCAGACGCTCGGTTTTTGATGATTTAATGCTGTGAATGGCAGTTGTCAGTTTTTCCTTTAAGCTGTCAAGTTCTTCCGTTGATTTACTTTCGGAAAAACTGTTAAGATTTTCCCTTAACGCATTATAAACATCGACCGCGCAGCGGTATTCTTCCGAAACCCCGCCGCGCTGTAAAATATTTTCCGCAAGGTTAAGAACTCCGCGGGCATACACAAAAATACTGCGTCCGCCGCAGAAACCGATACCGTTTTTCAACGTGTCAAGCAGCGTATTGAGAAGTTCCAGAACAGACAGCACCCCGTCTTGCTCCGCTGATTTTCCCAACGCGAAAACAAGTTCAGTCTCGGAAAAATCGTACAAACTCTCTTTCGCTTTCCGTTCAAGAATTTTCCGCGCGAATTTCAGCCCCGTATCTCCCGCTATGTACTTTTTCGGTTTTATAGGTTTAAGCATCTGTTATCCACACCCCGAATTGTCCGCAGTCTAAGATATCCTTATTCCCGTATGCGCAACGGTGAATTTCTTGATAAGCACTCCTCCGCCAAGCGCGTTAAGTTCTCCTAATTCCCAGGCGGTGACGATACCGTTGTCTATTGAGTATCTTTCGGCAGGAATGCCGTTTTTAATCAGCGTTATGGTTATATCCTTAAGTTTTACTCCAAGAGAAAAGCAAGCCGACGCCGCCCATTTCGGCGATGTCATGCCTTTTTCAAACGTAACCGTCCCCGCCGACGACGATGGCTTCGGCATAATAACTATACCGCCCCCGCCTTCGGGATAAGAGTCGTATTCCACAGATTGATTGAGTCCCGAAACCTTTGAAAAGTTAAGCTCCATACCGTACAGCGTAACGCTGAACACCCCGTTGTTGAGATAATTCTTCGATTCCACAGGCTGTCCTTTCCTCCGCACAGGTTACACGGAAAAGATGTTTTTCTTCTCCTCGTTTCCCGAAGCGGCATTGATTTTTGAGTTTATCTTCGATATTTCGCCGCACCACTTTATTCTGTCGATATGCGAAAGCCGCATTATCTCCTCGTGACTCCAGTGAGTATAATACGCCAGAAAAGCGCTTTCCTCGTACAGCCGTTCTTTTGGATACAGCCTCAATCTGCGGTTTCCATAAAATTTACGGGTACGTCCACCTCTTGCCCGCAATTCGGACAAACGCATCTGTACCTCGGCATTTCCATTGAGTTTATACGCTCGTAGAAGTCCTGCAAATACGCCAGGTCCATTGTAAACAAGCCCTCGATGGTTTTGGTGGTTATCATAGGCAGAGTGCCGAGTTTCGTGATAACTCTTGTAAGCAGGATAATAGTCAGATACCCCGGATTTTGCTGTACCTTGGGATCTCTTAACGGCAATATCTCGTCCGCCGCGTTTGCAAGCCGCATCACGCCCTCTTTGTGGAGCGTGCCGTTCTGGTCAACATAACCCCTCGGAAGAACAAAGTTAAATTCCGTTTCAAAAGCCATTTCAATGCCTCCAACTTGTATTGCCTTTACGCCCGCCCAAACGGCATAACGTAAAACTGCCCGCCCTTTGCAGGACGGGCAAGCCATAAAGCAAGTTAATCTTTACGACAAAAATGCCGATTACAAAATTCTTGTCATACCCTCGTGAGCAAGCTCTATGGTTTCAAGAGCCGCCTCTGACGCGGTAGCGTTGAAGTCGGGAGCGGTGTACTTTACAGGCCACGCTTCTTCTACCTGCCAGGTGGCTACGTCGTTGCCGTCGTTGTCCATAAGCGTAATCGCCAGAGTTTTTCTCTCAGGCTCTTTATCATAAGCTATCGTCCACCAATCCCAAAGCTCAGTGGCATTCTGCTCGGAAACAGCTCTTTTAAGGGTTATATTGCCGTATTTGCGCAAACCCGAAACCTTGAGGGGAGTTGTTTTCTGATTGCCTTCGCGGTATTCGTAAACATCAACGTTTGCGTCAAAACCCGTAACTTCCGAAAAAAACTCCGACAAGCCGTCACATTCGACTCTAAATCTAAATTTTCCGTAAGGATAAATTCCGGCCATAATCTTATGTATCCTTTCCTGTCATCATTCCGAATCGCCCGTCTTCTGAGTAATTCTGAAGATAACAAATTCAGCGGGTTTCACGGGCGCTACACCGATAACGCAGATAAGTCTGCCGTTGTCAATATCCGCCTGTGACATTGTAGATGGTCCTATTTCGCAGTAGAAAGCGTCCGCTTCGGTCGTTCCCGCAAGAGCGCCGTCTCTCCAGACGCTGCGCAGGAAACCGTCTATCGTTCTCTTAACGCGCGACCAGAGCTTTTCATCATTCGGCTCGAATACAACCCAGTTGGTGTTTGCCTTGATGGATTCTTCGAGGAAGATGAACAGTCTGCGAACGTTTACATACTTCCAGCTTGGATCGGAGGACGCCGTCCTCGCGCCCCATACTCTTATTCCCTGACCGGGGAATGAACGTATAAGGTTTACGCCCTTGGGGTTGAGTATATTCTGCTCGCCCTTGTTAAACGGAACGGAAAGTCCCGTACAGCCGCGGACAACTTCGTTTGCGGGCGCTTTATGAACGCCGCGGGAATTGTCGCTTCTTGCATAGATACCGATAACCGAACCTGACGGCGGGATATTTATGTTCTTCTTGTCAAGCGGATCGTAAACCGTAAGCCACGGGTGATACATAGCGGCGTAAGTGCTGTCTATCACGTTGCGCGCGGTTATTATCTCGTCCGTCTTTGAAAGTTCGGCGGGCATATCAAGAACCGCAAATCTGCTCCCCAGATTTTCACAGTGAGCAACCAGCGTAAGCTGAACATTAGGATCTGTAATACCAGGCACAGCCATAATGGAAACAACGTCGTTGTCCAAAAACGCCTGGATACCCGTGCGTTTTCCCGGACCGTTGTCAACGCCCATAAACGTATCCGGCAGTACCTGAGCATTTGAGCCGTTTGAACCGCCTTTCAGCTCTACCGAAACAACGTCCGCGCCGCCCGAAAGCGCCGTAAACGGATCGTCAGCAGGCGCTGACTCAACGCTTACCTTTATAATAGAAGACTTTGCCGTTTTGTTTTCAATATAATTAGGAGAGGTGATATTGAACGACGCTTCCGAATAATATTCGTCCGTATCGTCATATTTAGCCTCAAGGTTAAATTCACAGGTCGAAAGCGTGATTTTCGGAACGAGGTTAGTATCAACCGCGTCAGTTTCAAACGCTGTTTCAAACTCAATTACATTATCCTGGCTTTTGACAACCTTGTTGTAAACCGTGCTGCTGCCGTCATTCAGCGCAACAACATCTCCCGCGTCAAAGCCCAACGACTTCTTTACCTTGTACTTGCCCTCTCCCAAATCCTCCAAAATCTGTGTTTTAGCTTTAGAGGCAGGTGTTATGATGATTTTAATATCATCACCCCAAGCGCCGACATCAGCCGCCGTGATATTCAGCAGCGGCGCGTCCGCAGGTACAGCGCCCTTTGACGCTTTAGCGTCCGCGGGGGCAACGCGGGAAATAAACGCCCTCGAACCGCCGTTTAAGAAAAAGTGTTCTACGGCGTAAGCAAGGAAACGGTTCTCACCGAACTCAGCCGCTGACAAATAACCGCCGTACTTTCTCTTAAAGTCCGCAAAGTTTGTGACAAGCTGAGGCACGCCGCCGACAGGTCCGCGCAAAGCAAGACCAACAAAACCCGCCGTACTTGTACCGACGCCCTCCAT
>CANQOJ010000148.1 GCA_947625455.1 uncultured Clostridia bacterium
ATTCCCCCTGCCAAACGGCACGATAACGCGCACGCCCGCAGTTGCCTTGTCGGACATTTCGCTCGGTATATCATAGGAAAACAGCTTGTCAAACGCAAACAGCGTGTTTTCCACCGCAATTTTCGCCGTCAATGCTTCTCACCCGAAATGTTCTTTATAATTTCCTCACAGCGCTGTTTTCTCAGCTTCTCCGCGCGGAATACGCTAAGCATATCCTCAACCGCTTCATTCAAATCGTCGTTTACTATGACATAATCATAGTTTTCCGCGAATTTAAGCTCGGTTTTCGCCTGATTTGTTCTTTCTTTTATTTTCTCCTCGGTTTCGGTTGCTCTGCCGCGAAGTCTGTTTTCAAGTACTTCAAGCGACGGCGGGAGTATAAATATAAGGCAGGCGTCGGGAAACTTCTTTCTTATGTTCATTGCGCCCTCTACCTCGATTTTAAGCACAGCGTCCTTTCCGCTGTTTATCAAATCGTCAACGCTCTTTTTAAGCGTGCCGTAGTAATTCCCGCAGTACTCCGTGTATTCAAGCACTTCCCCCGCGCCTATTTTCGACTTGAAATCCTCAACCGTCAGAAAATGATAATGTACGCCGTTTACTTCACCCTCGCGCGGTGCTCTTGTAGTAGCGGAAACAGCGTATCCCGCAGTTTTATTCCGCTTGAAAAACTCGTTCAGGATAGTGTCTTTTCCGCACCCCGCAGGTGCCGATACCACGAACAAAATTCCTTTGTTTTCCATACTTCCTCCGTTATTCAGCGTTTTTCTGTGATTTCCCCGCTATCGTATCGGGCATAAGCGCGGACAGCACGACATGACCGCTGTCGCAGATTATAACCGAGCGGGTTTTTCTTCCGCAGGTAGCGTCAATAGCCGCGCCGTTGTCCTTTGCCGTTTGTATAATGCGCTTTATCGGCGCAGCTTCGGGACTTACGACAGCTACTATCCTGTCCTCGTTTACAACATTTCCAAAGCCTATATTTACGGGTTTCAACTAGAATACTCCCTCCTAGAAGCTAGAAATTTAAGAAGCTAGAGGCTAGAGTTTGGTCTAAAACAACGTTTGATGAACAATACGTTTGTTAAATTGCTCTATAAATCAAATTCACACTATATTATATCATAAATCTTGGAAAAAATCAACACCATTTCTTTTGCAATTTTCAAAATCAAGCGATAAGGCTTGAAAAGCCTTTGCTGTTGCTACTTTAGCGTAATTTTAAACGTTTTGAAAAATATCCCTTGACAAAAAATAGAGAATTTGTTATAATAAGGGGTAGCATAAAAATATAGAAATTTACGGAGTGTGGACAATGCAAAGAATGACCGTTGCAAAGGCAATGACAGAATGCCTTAAAGCCGAGGGGATAACGGATATTTTCGGCTATCCCGGCGCGGCTATCTGCCCGTTTTATGATGAACTGTACAAATCGGGAATTAACCATATACTTGTGCGCCACGAGGTAAATGCGGGACACTCGGCTTCGGGCTATGCGAGAATGACGGGGAAACCTGCGGTATGCGTTGCGACAAGCGGTCCGGGTGCGCTAAACCTTATCACCGCCATAGCTACGGCATATATGGACTCCGTGCCTATGCTAATTATTACAGGTCAGGTAAATTCCGACCAGATAGGGCGCGACGTTTTCCAGGAAGCGGACATAACCGGCTCTGCAGAGCCGTTTGTTAAGCACAGCTATCTGCTTAAAAAGCCCGAAGATACCGCGGAGGTTTTTAAAAGGGCGTTTTATATTGCGGGTACGGGCAGGCGCGGTCCTGTGCTTATTGACGTTCCGTGTGATGTTCAGAAAGCGGAGATTGACTTTGAATATCCCGAAACCGTTGACATCAGAAGCTACCGTCCGAGTTCAAAGGGCAACGGCTATCAGATAAAGCGCGCGGCAAGCACAATGCTCGAAGCCGAGAAACCGCTTATAATCGCGGGCGGAGGATTGTTTTCGGGGAATGCCGCGGAGCTTATGCGGACGCTTTCCGATAAGCTTGACATTCCCGTTATCTCTACGCTTATGGGGCTTGGCGCTATGCCCACCGACAACGAGCGCTATTTCGGCATGCTGGGCATGCACGGCTGTGAGAGCGCAAAGTGCGCGGTGAACAACTGCGACACGCTTATTCTCCTCGGCGCAAGGCTAAGCGACAGGACGACAGCGCCTATTATGCTCAAAAATGACCTTACCGTCATTCACATTGATATTGATCCTGCGGAGATAGGAAAAAGCGTTGCCGCAAACATTCCCATTGTCGGCGATATAAGCTTGGTTTTAGGGCAGATTATTGAGCAGATTGACAGTATGCTTAAAACAAACAGCGCGAAAAATCACGAAGAATGGAAGAAAATGCTGGCGCAAAGCCGTGTTGACAAGGGCATTAAACCCGTTGAAAAAGGCTTTGTAAACCCGAAGTGGTTTATCCGCGAACTCAACAACTACCTGCCAAACCGCTCGATTGTTGTCGCTGACGTAGGCGAAAATCAGTTCTGGACCGCGCTTAATATCGAGCTTAAAAACGGCAGATTTCTCACGTCGGGCGGAATGGGAACAATGGGTTATTCCCTGCCTGCGGCGATAGGCGCAAAAACCGCAGAGAAAGACGCGGAAGTCATAGCGGTATGCGGCGATGGTTCTTTCCAGATGGAACTGCCCGAACTTGCGACCTGCGTTCAGCATGACATTCCCGTAAAGGTCATAGTTATGCGGAACAAGTATCTCGGAATGGTCAGAGAATTTCAGACAAATCACTACGAGAACAGGCTGTACGCGGTTTCCCTTGACGGAAGTCCGAGTTATACAAAAATTGCCGAAGCATACGGAATTGAAAATATGCTTGTTGACAGCGAGGAAAGCGCAAAAGAGGGCATAAAAAGGCTTATTAACTCCAAAAAGCCGTTTTTGCTTGAGGTTGCCGTTCCCGAAATGCTTGAAACCATACTTTAACGGAGGATGAATATGAAGCATACGATTTCCGTTCTTGTTGAAAATCATGCAGGCGTACTCGCGAGAGTTGCGGGACTTTTCGCCCGCAGAGGATTTAATATAGACAGCCTTGCCGTAGGAGTTACGGACGACGTAAATGTTTCGAGAATAACGATTGTTGCGGACGGCAGTGATTATACTCTCGAACAAATCGAAAAACAGCTGAACAAGCTTATTGATGTAATAAAGGTAAAGACGCTTGCACCTGAAAATATGGTGTCAAGAGAACTTATACTGATAAAAGTAAGCTGTTCTCCGAAGCAAAGACCTGAGATAATCAGCATATGTGAACTTGCACACGGGAAAATTTCGGACATATCCGCAAATTCGATAACCATAGAGATTTCCGACAGCGCAAATGCACTCAATAATTTTGAGGAGTTGCTGCGTCCGTACGGCATAAAGGAGATAGTCCGCACGGGTACTATTGCCATACAAAAAGGCGAAGCGGCGGTTTCAGTCAGAAATTAGCTTTTTTGAAACGGCAATTTTAATGCTGATGAATTTAATTGTCAACAACGCTTAAAAGCGCTAAAAATAATATTTTTAAAAAGGAGATTTTCAAAATGGCAAAACTCTATCATCTGGAAGACTGCAATCTGTCCTTGCTGGACGGAAAGACCGTTGCTATTATCGGCTACGGCTCACAAGGTCACGCTCATGCCCTTAACCTTAAAGACAGCGGCGTAAAGGTAATCGTTGGTCTGTACGAAGGCTCAAAGAGCTGGAAAAAGGCTGAGGCTGCGGGATTTGAGGTTTATACGGCGGCTGAAGCGGCTAAGAAAGCCGACATCATTATGATCCTTATAAATGATGAACTTCAGGCAAAGCTTTACAAGGAGAGCATTGAGCCTAATCTTGACGAGGGCAATATGCTTATGTTCGCTCACGGCTTCAACATTCATTTCGGCTGTATAGTACCTCCTAAAAATGTTGACGTTACAATGATAGCGCCCAAAGCGCCCGGTCACACGGTTAGAAGCGAATTTCAGGCAGGAAAAGGCACGCCTTGCCTTATCGCTGTTGAACAGGATTACACGGGCAGAGCAAACGACTTAGCGCTTGCATATGCGGCAGGTATCGGCGGCGCAAGAGCGGGCGTTCTTGAAACAACATTCAGAACCGAAACCGAGACTGACCTTTTCGGCGAGCAGGCAGTTCTTTGCGGCGGCGTTTGCGCGCTTATGCAGGCAGGCTTTGAAACGCTTGTCGAGGCGGGATATGATCCCAGAAACGCATATTTTGAGTGTGTACACGAGATGAAGCTTATCGTTGACCTTATCTATCAGAGCGGATTCTCCGGAATGCGTTACTCAATCTCCAACACTGCCGAATACGGCGACTATGTAACAGGTCCGAAGATTGTTACAGAGGAAACCAAGAAGACAATGAAGAAGATTCTTGCCGACATTCAGGACGGTACTTTTGCAAAGGATTTCCTGCTCGATATGTCAGACGCAGGCAAGCAGACTCACTTCAAGGCAATGCGCAAGCTTCATGCAGAGCACCAGCTTGAAAAAGTAGGCGAAGAAGTCCGCAAGCTTTACAGCTGGAACAACGAAGAGGACAAGCTCATTAACAACTGATTTTAGAGGTAAGATGTAAGAGGTAGGAAGTAAGAGTTTGACCGGAACAAGGTTTTATAAGGAAAGGTTGCTTTCGGTCAAACTCTTGCATCTTACTTATTCTTTTGATTGCTGAAAAATTTAAGAAAGCCCTTGACAAACGGGATTTGGTGTGGTATAATATTATCGTTGGCGCGTTGGCAATGTCAAGACAATTTAATATGCTGGTGCAGCTCAGTCGCGTAGACGTATCAAGCAGAGCTTGATACTGCGCATTCGTAATGCGCAGGTCGTGTGATGTCTATAAGGAGATACGGTGGCGGATCGCGGTCTTGCAAATTTTTACAATTCAATGGCGCGGGTATGACGAACGTTCTGTTCGGAGTTCCAAAACGGCAGTTTCGGTTGCCGAATAATTTAATATGCCGGTGTAGCTCAGTCGTGTAGACGGGATATGCTTCGCAAATCCCTAGCGCATTCGTAATGCGCAGGCGGGTTGGCAGTTGACAGTATACAGGGTAAAGTGTACAGTAAAAAATCGTAAACCAAAACAATTTAATAGTTCGCTGGTGTAGCTCAGTCGCGTAGACGTATCAAGCAGAGCTTGATACTGCGCATTCGTAATGCGCAGGTCGTGTGATGTCTATAAGGAGATACGGCGGCGGTCGCGGTCTTGCAAATTTTTACTATTAAATGGCATTGGTATGATGAACGTTCAGTTCGGAGTTCCCGAATGGTAGCTTCGGTTGCCGAACAATTTAATATGCTGGTGTAGCTCAGTCGGTAGAGCAGCGCATTCGTAATGCGCAGGTCGTGTGCTGCTAATAAGGAGATGCGGCAGCGGTCGCGGTCTTGCAATTTTTTACGGTTCAGCGGCAAAGGAACGATTAACGTTCAGTTCAGAGTTTCCGAATGGTAATTTCGGTTGCCGAAACAATTTAATATGCTGGTGTAGCTCAGTCGCGTAGACGTATCAAGCAGAGCTTGATACTGCGCATTCGTAATGCGCAGGTCGTGTGATG
>CANQOJ010000149.1 GCA_947625455.1 uncultured Clostridia bacterium
CGCAATAACCGACATCAATGCGCCTGCCCGCTCTCTTATCAGGAAAAAAATAACCGCAAAGGGGTAAACTATGGATAATTCCGAAATTTTAGCGCATATTGACCACACATTATTAGAACCTACAGCTGATTCAAGGCGAATAGCTATTGTTTGCCGTGAAGCGCTGAAGTATCACGCAGCGTCTGTATGTATCCCGCCGTGTTTTGTAAAACGCGCGAGGAAAAACTTTCCCGCGCTTAATATCTGCACGGTAATAGGCTTTCCGCTCGGCTATTCCACAGCGCAGGTGAAGTGGTTTGAAACAAAGGACGCAATTGAAAACGGTGCAGACGAGATTGATATGGTTATAAATCAAGCCGAGGTGAAAAACGGCAGATTTTCGTATGTTGAAAAGGAAATAGCGCTGATAAAGGACGCATGCGGTGATAAGATACTTAAGGTTATAGTTGAAACCTGTAATCTTAACGAGCAGGAAAAGATAGAGATGTGTCGAATTGTTACAAGCGCGGGCGCTGATTATATCAAGACGTCAACGGGATTTGGCAAAGCGGGCGCTGCAATTGAGGATATACGCCTTTTCAGGAAACATATAGGAGAAAACGTAAAGATAAAAGCGGCAGGCGGAATAAGGTCAAGAGAACAGCTCGAAATGTTTTTAAACGAGGGCTGTGACAGAATAGGCACAAGTGCAGCGGTGAAAATGCTGATTGAGGGTGATTAAATGGCAAAACGCGTATTTTTGATAGTTCTTGACAGCTTTGGCGCTGGCGAAATGCCCGACGCCGCAGATTTCGGCGATAGGGGAGCAAATACTCTGCGCTCTTGTTACAATACGGGAAAACTCAACGTTCCGAATATGGCAAAGCTGGGTTTGTTCAATATCGACGGCGTTGCTGTCGGCGAAAAGGAAAAAGCTCCGAATGGGGCTTTTTTACGGCTATCGGAACTTTCTAAGGGCAAGGATACAACAACGGGACACTGGGAAATTGCGGGAATGATAAGCGAAAAAGCCTTTCCGACTTTCCCAGACGGCTTTCCGAATGAAATAATCGGCGAGTTTGAGCGCAGGACAGGCAGAAAAACGCTTTGCAATAAGCCGTATTCGGGAACAAAAGTTATTGCCGATTACGGCGAAGAACATATGAAAACAGGCGCGCTTATTGTCTACACATCAGCTGACAGCGTTTTTCAGATAGCCGCGCACGAAAGCGTTGTGCCTGTTGAAACGCTTTACGAATATTGCAGGACGGCACGCGAAATTCTTTGCGGGGATTATGCTGTGGGAAGAGTTATAGCACGCCCGTTTGAGGGAGAATATCCTTTTGTAAGAACTCCCCGCAGGCATGATTTTTCACTTGTTCCTCCAAAAAATACAATGCTTGACATTCTGACAGCTAACGGTCTTGAAACGATAGGCATAGGCAAGATTTACGATATTTTTGCGGGAAAAGGCGTAAAAACCGCCGAAAGGGAAATAGGAAACGCAGCTGACATGAAGATAACATCGGAATATCAGGCTAAAGACTGGAATGGGCTTTGTTTTACAAATCTTGTTGATTTTGATATGCAGTACGGTCACCGCCGCGATCCCGCAGGCTATACAAACGCGCTAAACGAGTTTGACATATGGCTTGGCGGGTTTATGAAAGAAATGAAGTCAGATGATGTGCTGATTATCACGGCAGACCACGGATGCGATCCCTGCCACAGCGGTACGGACCATACCAGAGAATATATCCCCGTGCTGATTTACGGCGAGAAAATAAAACCCGCAAATCTTGGAACAAAAGCGGGATTTTGCAGTATCGCGGCAACGATACTCGATATTCTTGGCGTAAACGGCGATATTGACGGCGAAAGCTTTGCGGGTAATATTATAAAGGTATAATATGTTCAATTTTAAAATAAAAAGATCTACTGTTGATGATTTTAAATACATTTATCGTTTAAACAGCAGATTGTTCGGCGAAGAATGTTTGTCTGAATACATAAGCAGACATGTTTTTGAGCATATTCTGGACAACGACGCAGGTGTTATTTTTACTGTAAATCATGGAAAAAACATTGTGGGTTACGCATATGTAACAGAAGTTTTTTCGTTGCGTTACGGGCATTATGCAGAAGTTGTTGATTTTTACACGAACGAATATTACAGGAAAAACGGTGCTGACGTGTATTTGCTGAAAGCGCTTGAACAATGGGCATACCAGGTAATCTGCAGTGAATTGAGGTTTAGTACAGACGATGAAATCGTTCTCGATTTATTGAAAATGTCAGGATACATAAAAGATGATACTATGCAAATTTACAAAAAGCGACTGTAATCTTTTGTGTTAAAAGTTATATAATGAAAGGAAATTTTAAAAATGAGCGAATGTAATCACAATTGTTCGGGCTGCTCCGAAAACTGTTCGGAGCGCGATCCCAAAAGCTTTCTCGAAAAACCGCATGAGCTTTCTCACATCAAGAAAGTAATCGGAGTAGTAAGCGGAAAAGGCGGCGTGGGAAAATCTCTCGTCACCTGCATGAGCGCTGTTCTTATGAACCGCAGAGGTTTCAGCACGGCTATACTTGACGCAGATATAACAGGACCGTCCGTTCCAAAGGCTTTCGGCATCAAGGAAAAAGCACAGGGCAACGAAACAGAGATATTCCCCGTAAAAACCAAAAAAGGGATACGCATTATGAGCGTAAATCTGCTTTTGCCCGACGATACGGATCCCGTTGTATGGCGCGGACCGATAATCGCAGGAACGGCAAAACAGTTCTGGACTGACGTTGTATGGGACGATGTGGACTATATGTTTGTGGATATGCCTCCGGGAACAGGCGATGTTCCGCTTACGGTTTTCCAGTCAATTCCCCTTGACGGCATAATCGTTGTTACTTCTCCGCAGGAACTTGTTTCCATGATAGTCGGCAAAGCGGTGAAAATGGCTGAAATGATGGACATTCCGATAATAGGGCTTGTTGAAAATATGAGCTATGTGGAATGCCCCGACTGCAAAAAGAAAATAAGCGTATTCGGCGAAAGTCATATTGACGATACCGCGAAAAAGTTCAATTTAAAGGTAATTGCAAAACTGCCTATTGACGCGGAGCTTGCAAAACTTGTTGACAGCGGATTGCTTGAACTTATGGAAACAACAGCCGCCGATCCGATTGCCGACGCAGTTGAGGAATTTTGCAAATGAACAGGGGAGACGCGGCATACGAAAATTTTCTGAAAGGCTACAACTGCACGCAGGCTGTAACTGTTGCATTTTCCGATATTTTCGGACTTGGGGAGGACAAACTCGCGAAAATATCGGGAGGTTTCGGCGGGGGAATGGGCAGAATGCGCGAGGTATGCGGAACATTTTCGGGTATTGTCATGGTACTAAGCGAGGTTTACGGATATTCCGAGCCGAAGAATCTTGAAGCGAAAAAGGCGCTTTATGAAAAGATACGCGCCGCCGCCGAGCAGTTCAGAAATGACAACGGTAGCATAATCTGCCGTGAACTTTTAGGTCTTGAAAAAATGGAGGACTCCGCAACTCCCGCGCCGCGCACACCCGAATATTATCAAAAGCGCCCGTGTCCTATGCTTTGCAGATACGCGGCTGATTTAGCGGAAAAAATGATAAAGGAGATATTATGAAAAAGAGAATAGCAATTTTAGCGGCGCTTGCGGTCATATTATGCGCGGGTTGTACGCCGAAGGAAATTGAAGACTCGTCAAGTTCTGAAAATTCGTCAGGCAGTTCAAGTATAGAAAGTTCTTCAAGTACATTGAGCAGTTCAAGTTCGTTAAGTTCTGAAAGTTTGTCAAGTTCATCATCTTCTGTTCAATCCTCAAGTTCAACAAGTTCGTCAACCACCGCAAGTTCATCAAGTTCTTCCTCAACGCAAAGTTCATCAACTCAGTCATCTAGTAGTTCAACTCAATCATCTTCGCAGTCAACCCCCGTACAATCTTCATCTTCGACTCCAACTCAATCCTCATCAACACCTTCAACTCAGTCAACTCCTTCTCAAAGCTCATCGAGTAAGCCTGCTTCATCATCAAAGCCCGCTCAAAGCTCATCAAGCAAGCCGGCGCAGTCAACACCCGTACAGAGCAATTTAGCACCAGAAAACAATCCTTATCCGGGATATAAATATGTAGAAGATCCGGACGCTAATGGTGCAACGGTTTACGGTATAAAAACAAATGATCCGGATCAAGGCACATACAAACCTACCAGTACTGATGGTGTTGTAATGGATGGAAATGGATTTCCAGATGCAAGTGAAAATGGTAATTATCGAAGTAATGTCTTTATAGATAAGAACGGTGTCAAATGGGTATATTCTGCCGTAACTGATTGGTATATAGATGGTACGGAACCTGATGTAAGTCACGGAACAGGACAGGGTGATGGTGTAGGCGGACAAATTCCTGGAGCTTATTAATTTATAGTTTATTAACCCTCAACGTAATGCTGAGGGTTATTTATTTTATTCTGAGGAAAGGAGAATTATTATGCAAATAAAACGATTATGCAAAAATGGATTTATTGTACTGCTAACGCTGTTTATGCTATTCTCTTTAGCAGTTTTTACAATACCTGTTAATGCTATCGGAGTTCCAAATGTAGTAGGAGGTAATGGAGCAAGCAGCGGTGCATATCAAGCAGGCTATATGGGGTTTATTTCGGCTGAATGGGGTGCTCGTGTCACTTTAGTTGATGCAACCACCGGAAAAAAAGTATCTCTTGCATCTTCTGTCGATTATGTTTCTATGCGTTTGTACAATAATGGTTATATGGGTGGCACAGGCGGTGCTCCTACAGTGTACTTAAAGGACTCCTACAATTTAGGCGGATTATGTAAATCGGATTATGTAATTGATGGTGCTACAATAGACCTGAAACAAGGTTACTACGGTTATGCACAACCACCCGTTCCAAAAGATGAGAAGGGTAATAAAATTGATATGGGGCTTGTATATGACGTAAATTCAGTTTTACCAAGAACTTTAACAATAGGAAATGAAACTAATGAAGAAACAGATACTGATGTTGTAGAAGCTTATTTTACTAATAGAGAAGTTGTATCAAATTTTGCTTTAAGTATTAAAAAGGATTATAACGAAGTAATAAGCGGAAAATATAAACTTCTTATTGAGCCGATTGCATTTCAATTTATTGATTTCGGAAACGGCAAGCACTACGGATTTGTCGGCACGCCCACCGAAATAGCTTTAGCAGACAGAGACGGCGTTTTGTTAGATAACGGTACTAGAAAATTTAAATATTTCAACTCACTTTGTGGACTAAAGACAAATATTTATAAGAACTATCCATCATCAATGTTTCTTGAAAAATCTGAATTTGGCGTATACCCAACAAAACCTTCGGCGGATAGTGACGGTATATATACGTTAAATGACATTATAAAAGGCTGTGCGCTTATGACAATTACCTTTGCAGACGCGCCACCCGCAACCACAACAGTCCCCGTCTACTACCACATCTATGACACCCTCGACCACCAAGTCGAATATAAAACAGCTTCCGACTTTGA
>CANQOJ010000150.1 GCA_947625455.1 uncultured Clostridia bacterium
CCCTGCACTTCCGCCTGAATTATTACCGTTATGGATTACATAACGGTAATAATTCAGGCGGTAGTGCAGGGACTTACGGAGTTTCTGCCTGTTTCAAGTTCGGGACATTTGTCGGTTATCCAGCATTTAACGGGCGTAGACGGCGAGGCGGCGCTTATTCTGTCTATCGCTCTGCATTTGGGAACGCTGCTTGCGGTGTTTGTGGCGTTCTGGGGAACGATATGGGGAATGATAAAGGAGTTTTTCCTTACGATAAAGGACATATTCACGGGAAAGTTCTCGTGGAAAAGAATGAATTCCGACAGAAGAATGATGTTTATGGTGATATTCGCAACGCTAATGCTCGTTCCTTGTTATCTCGTGAAAGACTTTTTCACTTCAAGGCAGGGCGACGGCGATATCATTTTTGAGGGTGCGGCGTTCTTGTTTACAGCGCTTATTCTGTTCCTTTCGGACAAGTGCACGGGACAGAAACTCGGCAAGGATATGAAAATATCTGACGCGCTTGTTGTCGGCGCATTTCAGTGCGTTGCGTTATTTCCGGGCGTTTCAAGGTCGGGCTCGACAACTGCCGCAGGTTTGTTCTGCGGTTTGTCAAAACAGACGGCAGTCACTTTTGCATTCATTCTCGGCATTCCCGCAATACTCGGCGGAAGCGTATTAGAGCTTGGCGATGTTCTTCACAGCGACGCGGACGTTGACTGGGTAATGCTGGGCGTTGGGTTTGTAATTGCGGCGGTTGTGGGATTTCTGGCGATAAAGCTTGTTGACTGGCTGCTTAAGAAGAACAGGTTTAAGATATTCGGAGTTTATACGGCAGTTTTAGGCGTTGCCTGCATCTGTGCAGGAGTTTACGAACTGGTTTCGGGAAATTCGATAAACGAAATGATAATGGGATAACATTTAACAGACTGTAGATAAAGCCCCATCTACTTCGTCAGCGTCACAGCGTTTTCCGCCGCAGGCGGATAATGCGTGCAGCCACAAAGGCTAGTTGCAGTAACGCTTCCTCGTATCTGGGACTTTCTCTACAGTCTGAGGCTTGATTTTTATACAGGCTGAATTAAGTACATAAGAAAAAGGACTTGAAAAAATGGCGGAGAGAAAAAACGTTAAAACAGGCAAATCAAAACAATCAAAAACCTCGCAGTCAACGGCGCGTTCAAAAAAGGCTCTTGAGGAAAAGCGCCGCCGCGAAGAGGCGCTGAGGAAAAGCCGTGCGCAGCGAAGGGTAATATCCGTAATTCTTTTTGCCGTAGGTCTTGCGCTTGTTCTTCTGGTGCTTATTCCGGGCAGTGAGGGCTGGTTTGCAATACACAGCGCCGTTTTAGGACTTTTCGGCATACCGTCGCTTACGGTCGGCATTTTTACTATAGCCGCGGCAGTTATAATATCAACCGAAATCCCCAAACCTCAAATAACCTCAAATATAGTTTTCTTTATAGCAATTCAGCTTGTGGCATGCGGGGCATTTGAAATATTTTTCCGCGAGGGCATAATGGGCGATAATTTCGGCGAAATAGTGTCAAATCTCTATCAAAACGGCGCAGATTTTGCGGGCGGGGGCGTTTTCGCGCTTATTCTGGGAGTGCCGCTTTTGCTGTTGGGCAAAACGGGCGCTGTAATCGCGATAATCATAATAATTCTCGTAATGGCTTTGCTGATGATAAAGATACCGCTTGGCGATATGTTTAAGCTTGTAGGAAGCGGCGCGCAGAATGTCGGAAGAAAAACCGCCGAGAAAATTAAAACGCGCCGTGAGGAAAGCGCCGCCGCAAACGAGGAATACAGGCGCATACAAGATGAACGCCGCGCCGAAAAGGAATTACGGCGGCAAATGGAGTATGAAGAAAAACAGCGCCGTATGGAGGAAATGAAGAATTTAGGCAATACAGTGGGCGTTGATGATACAAAGACCGAGAAAAAGCCTAAAAAAACCGAACCGCCTGTTAAAATCCCTCCCGAAAGGGATAATTCAAGGCTTGTCGAAGCCCAGACCGAGGACAGCCTTAAATTCCGCAGCGATATAGACAAGTTTCACGGCAAACCACAAAAGAACGTTTCGGAGCAAAATCCCGCAAAGCCGCCGCAAACGCCCGATATTGCCGAAGAAACAGAGCAGTTCCGCGATTACCGCGAACCGCTGAAAAAATACATGGAGAAAAAGCACCCGATTTTGCGGAGCAGCAACGGCATTGACAACGGAAATCTCGTTGACAATGACGCTGACCTTGTGCCTTTGGCTGACGCGCTTGACAAGCTGAACTCCGAGAAAACTCCCGCGCGCGTTTCCAAAATCGTTGACGCGCCCGTTTCACAAAGGACAAATTCGGATGTGAAGCAGAATGTAAAGCAGAACATAAAGCAGGAAGTCATTTCCGAAAGTGATGAAGCGGAAATTGAACTTGATTTTGATGACGAGGTAAAAGAACAGCCGATAAATGACGTCAATCCGCAGATTATTTCAACTCCCCCCTTCAAAAAACCACAACCGACGCTTTCCGAAGTTTACACCCTGCCGCCCGTAAACTTGCTTGACGAAGCGAAAAAAGCGGTAAAGCCTGCGGACGTTGAGCAGGAGATACGTCAGAATGCCGACAAGCTTGTAAATACGCTTAAAAGTTTCGGAGTTTCGGCAATGTATATCGGCGCGTCGCGCGGACCGTCAGTCACGCGCTATGAACTTCAGCCCGCGCCGGGTGTAAAGATAAGCAAGATAGCGGGGCTTGCAGATGATTTGGCGTTAAATCTTGCGGTTTCGGGAATAAGAATTGCGCCCGTGCCGGATAAAGCCGCGGTCGGAATTGAAATTCCCAACAAGATAAGAGATACCGTATTTTTCCGCGAACTTGTCGATACCGAAAGTTTCAAAAAGACGTTTCAAAGCAAGCTTGATACGGTTTTAGGCAAAGACATAAGCGGCGGCGCGGTGCGCTGCAACGTGTCAAAAATGCCGCACCTGCTTATCGCGGGCACAACAGGATCGGGAAAATCCGTCTGCGTAAACTCTATTATCATGAGCATACTTATGAAATCAACGCCCTCTGACGTAAGGCTTATAATGGTAGATCCAAAACAGGTCGAGTTTATGATGTACAACGGCATACCGCACCTGCTTATACCTGTCGTAACTGATCCCAAGAAAGCCGCAGGCGCGCTGGCGTGGGCGGTTACCGAAATGGACAACCGTTATACTCTGTTCAGCGAAAACAATGTCCGCAATATCGACGGCTATAACGAACTTGTGGAAAAAGGGCTGATAGACGGCGAAATAATGCCGAGAGTGGTTATTTTCATAGACGAGCTTGCGGATTTGATGATGGCGTCTCCGAAAGACGTTGAGGACAGCATTGTCCGCCTTGCGCAGAAAGCGAGAGCCGCGGGCATGCACCTCGTTATCGCCACCCAGAAGCCTACTGTCCAGGTCGTAACAGGTCTTATCAAGGGCAATATCCCAAGCCGTATCGCGCTTATGGTCGCGTCGCAGATAGACAGCCGAGTTATACTTGACGCGTCGGGAGCAGAAAAACTTCTCGGAAACGGCGATATGCTGTATATGCCCGTGGGAGTACCGAAGCCTATAAGACTTCAGGGGTGCTATGTTTCAGACGAAGAAGTTGAGCGCGTTGTTGACTTTATAAAGCAGACATTCAGCGCGGAGTATGATGAAAGCATAATCGCCGAGATAGAGCGCAGAGCCGAGCAGGCTGAACAGCAGAGCAAGAGCGATGATGAACTTGACGACGGCGAAACTGACGAAAAACTTGAAGAAGCAATAGAGTTCGTTATAAATGCAGGACAAGCAAGCACGTCCGCTTTGCAAAGGCGTTTGAAACTCGGTTACGGGCGCGCGGCAAGGCTTATCGACACAATGGAGAAAATGGGGATTGTCGGCGCATTTGAGGGTTCAAAACCCCGTCAGGTGCTTATGACAAAACAAGAGTGGTATGAGCGGAAACTCAGAAATCAATAAACTACAGGGAGCGTACTGATGTACAGAAATCAGGAAAACCTAAAAAAACTGGAGGGCTTTCTGCTTGACGTGGAAAAGCCTGCGCGGTATATCGGCGGCGAACAGGGAAGCGTAAGCAAGGACATTGAAAATGTCGATATACGCTTTGCGTTCGCGTTTCCCGATACATATGAAATAGGAATGTCGCATTTAGGCATGAAGATACTTTACGCGCTTAAAAATTCCGTGCCGAATTACTGGTGCGAGAGGTGTTTTTTGCCTTTGCCCGATATGCGGGAGAAAATGCGCGAAAACGGGATTGAACTGTACGGGCTTGAAAGCCTTGATCCGATAAAGGATTTCGACTTTATAGGCTTTACAATACAGTACGAGATGTGTTATACAAATATCCTCGAAATGTTAAATCTTGCGGGATTGCCGGTGCTTGCAAAAGACAGGACGGCGCTTACTCCCATAGTAATGGGCGGAGGACCTTGCGTGTGCAACCCCGAACCGCTTGCCGACTTTTTCGACTTGTTCGCAGTAGGCGAGGGCGAAGAACTTAATCTTGAAATAATGCGCCTTATGGAGAAGTGCAAGCGCGAAAACCGCACAAAAGCGGAGTTTCTGCAGATGGCGGCAAAAATCGAGGGCGTTTATGTTCCGAGCCTTTATGATGTTTCATATAACACCGACGGCACAATTAACGCGATAAATCCGAAAAACGGCGCTCCAAAAAAGGTCAGAAAGCGCATTATAAAAGATTTGGACAAGTCTTTTTACCCCGAAGATTTTGTAGTGCCGTTTGTGGATATTGTGCATAACAGAGCGGTTGAAGAGGTTATGCGCGGCTGTATACGCGGTTGCAGATTTTGCCAGGCGGGATTTATCTACCGCCCTCTGCGCGAAAAATCAAAACAGACTGTAACCGAACAGGCTGTCACATTATGCAAAAACACGGGCTATGACGAAGTTTCTCTGTCAAGTCTCTCCACAAGCGACTATACCGACATTGAGGGGCTTTTAAATGATTTAAACAAATGGACAAGGGAAAACCGCATAAATCTGTCGCTGCCGTCGCTTAGGATAGACAGATTCAGCGAGGAAATATTAAACGGCGTTTCAAGCGTAAAGCGCAGCGGACTGACGTTTGCGCCCGAAGCGGGTACCCAGCGCCTGCGCGATGTCATAAACAAGAACATCACGGAAGACGACGTTTTAAACAGCGTTAAAATAGCGTTTGAGGGCGGGTATACCGCGGTAAAGCTGTATTTCATGTTCGGACTTCCCACGGAAACAGACGAGGATATAACGGGAATTTACGACCTTGCAAAGGCAGTCGTAGAGCAGTTTTATGCAAATCCCGCACGACCTAAGGGCAAAGCGCCGAGCGTTTCGATTTCGCTTTCAACGTTTATTCCCAAACCGTTTACGCCGTTTGAGTTTGAACCGCAAATCAGCGGTGAAGAAATAAATAGGCGCGTAAAACTCCTGCTTGACGTGAGGAAAGACAGGAAAATCTCAATTTCCTATTCCGACAGCAGGCTTGCGTTGTTGGAAGCAGTTTTTGCGAGGGGCGACAGGC
>CANQOJ010000151.1 GCA_947625455.1 uncultured Clostridia bacterium
TACGTTATCGATAAAGAACCCACCTGCACAACCGAGGGAAGTAAGTCCTATCACTGCACCGTCTGCGGATTTACCAAGAACAGTGAAGTAATACCCGCGCTTGGGCATAAGTTCGGTGAATGGGTAGAAGTAAAAACAGCAACAGGCGAAGCAAACGAACAGAGAATATGCACAGTCTGCGGATTTACCGAAACGCGCGGTATTGACCTTGAAAATCATAAGTGGACAACGGATTACGTTATCGACAAAGAACCCACCTGCACAACCGAGGGAAGTAAGTCCTATCACTGCACCGTCTGCGGATTTACCAAGAACAGCGTGGTTATACCCGCGCTTGGGCATAAGTTCGGTGAATGGGTGGAAGTAAAGACAGCAACAGGCGAAGCAAACGAACAGAGAACCTGCACCGTCTGCGGATTTACCGAGATAAGGGGCGTTGACCTTGAAAATCACAAGTGGACAACGGATTACGTTATCGACAAAGAACCCACTTGTACAACCGAGGGCAGTAAGTCTTATCATTGTACCGTCTGCGGACTTAAAAAGGACAGCATTATAATTCCTGCGGTAGGTCACGACTGGAGTGGCTGGGAAACCGTTACATCACCCGACTGTGATGACAGCGGCGTTAAACAAAGGCACTGCAAAGTTTGCCTTGAAACGGAAACCGGCAGTCTTAACGCAAACGGACATACATGGGAAGACCATTACACGGTAGACAAAGAACCCACCTGTACTGCTGACGGAAGTAAGTCTGTTCATTGTTCAAAATGCGGTGCAGTTAAGGACAGCGAGGTTATCCCCGCGATAGGTCATCACACTCCCGCGAAAGACAGAGTAGGCGTGAAAACCCCCACCACAACATCTGAAGGTTACACAGGTGATGTTGTCTGCGAAAAGTGCGGCGAGGTTATTGAAAAGGGCGAAAATGTTCCCGTTGTCGGTGAACCCGAATTAGTTACGGAAGTTGGAGACGGCGCGCCCACGATTACGCTTTCAGGTGATGAAAAAACAGCGCTTGAAAATGCTGCGCTTACAGATGAAGAAAGAAAAGCGGCTGAAAACGGCGCGGAGGTTAAGATATTGCTTTCTGTAGCCGACGCGGAAAATACCGTTACGGCGGAGGATAAAGCGCTTGCTGAAGCAAAAATTAAGGGCAAATATAAATCAGGTCAGTATATAGATATCGAAATATTAAAGACGGTTGGCGGCAAGGAAACACAGGTAACTCAGCTTAGCAAGGAAATAAGCCTTACAGTAGCTGTGCCTGATGACCTTAAAGCGGACGGCAGAACATTTGCGATAGTACGTATACATGACGGCACTGCGGATATACTGAACGACACGGACACTGACGCTGACACTATAACATTTAAGACCGATAAGTTCTCGGTTTATGAAATAGTTTATACCGACAAAAACACATCATCACCCGATACAGGCAGCAGCATACCGCCTATAATCGCAGTTTCTCTTGCAAGCGTCATAGCTTCAATATTCATTATCCGTAAGAAAAAGCATTAAAACACAAGGTCACTGTAAAGCTAAAACTTTACGGTGACCTTTTCTTAATTAAATCATACACTGACAAAGGAGATATAAAATGGATAACAAACCGAAAAACGAAATAACCGAGGAAAATCTGTGGGAAACGCTTGTTTCAATGCAGAATGAAACATTTATGACTTCGGGAAGAGGCAGTAAAAGCGGAGTTGAGTTTACATACACAATTAAAGCTGACAAAAACGGAAATCCCGGCGGAGAAATGTTTGTCAGCACAAAGGAGAAGTCGATAACAAAATCCTCGGTGCTTGCGGCATATCGAAAGGCAATTGAGGTTCAATTGTCTGACGGCAAGGTGAGCGGTCCCAAGAAAATCGGAACTTTTGGCGCAAGCTACCTCTATCCGATTTTTTTGAAGCTGGGGATCATAACAAGAGATTAAGTTAAAAGAAAAAAGCCAAGCGCAGTTTGAAAGATGGGAGCTACAATTGCTCGAATTAACAAACGCACTTGACTTTCTTTTATTATATACAAAATTTGAGATTTTGTCAAGGGGTTATTGCTTTAGTTTTATCACAACATTTATGCCGCTGTCTACATTCTTGCTGAAAACGTCCGCATCTTCGGGTTTTCCGACAATTGAACCGTAATGCGTGGGTATTGCAAATTCGGGTTTTATGGTATTGACAAGTCCTGCCGCCTGTTGTGCGTTCATTGTAAAATGCCCGCCTATCGCCACCATTACAATACGGCATTTCACCTGCTGATTTTCAGCCGTAACATCAGTATCTCCCGAAATATATATGCGACCGTTTTGCTTGCTGTTAATTATGTACCCAACCCAGCCGTTTGACTTCGGGTGAAACGGTTTAAGCTTATTGTAGGCGGGAATGGTTTCAAATTCAATTCCCGAAACTTCAAATTTCTCGTTCGGCATGACCTTTCTAACGTCAATCCCTAAATCATCTGCTTCGTTCATTGATTTCGGGTATATAATCACGGTGTCGTCTTTCATAACTTTTCGTATGTCGTCAGCGGAATAATGGTCATAATGCGCGTGTGTTATCAGGATAATATCCGCGTCATGACGTTCAGACGGGATTTTAAGCGGATCGGCGTAGATGATTTTCTCGTCCTCAATTCTGATACTGCTTTGCGTGTTCACTTCAATAAAATCTAACATAGTTTCCTCCTGTTAAAAGCTGTTTTGCCGCCGCGTTTTAGGAAAGCGCGGTCTTTGCTAAATTTAACGTAAAGTCATTTAACTAACTGATATATTTTTCCACTCATCTAATTTTGCCAAAAATGCATGATACTCTTCCACTTGCGTAATATTAACAGGAAATGTCTTGCTTATTTTTGTGTTTTTTCTTCGGCTACAAATCTAATTATCTCATTCTGATTTTCATCATATAACCACACAAACTGCATACTCCCGCCCGATTTGCCACAGACAATTTTTCCGATACTGCTGCGGGTTATAACAAAACCGCCTTTATAGCTTATTTCTTTTTTCGTAATTTGCAAAGGAACTATGTACAATTTATCATCTGTAATTCCCAATGCGTAATATTCGCTTGGACGCTTGTGTCTTATTTCCTGATAGGCATAAATCGGAACATAATTTTCACCTGCCGGTATAACCTCTTTTAATATCTCTAACACCCTGAAACGCTCTTTGCTGTTTACTCCTATTTTTGCGCCAATCCAATCCCTAAACAGCACAGACACAATTATTGCCGCAACTGCTGCTCCCAAAATCACCAGCAGGAGTATATCTATGAAATCCATACTTAGTTTCTCCGTTCTTGTCTGATGATTATTCCTTGCATTTCGATTTATCAAGCGGGATAAGGTCGGGATTTGCCAAAACCCGTTTAACGATAATTTCCGCCAGTCTGTACAAAGTTTTTCTGTCGGTTGAAGAAGTAATGCTTTTTATTATCTTGACAGCCTCGTCAATATCTTCGCCATTTGAAAATTCAGCTGTCATCAACAAACAGTTCAGTTCATCAAGCATCTTTTTATATTCATCACCCCAATTTAATCCGCCGTTGCCAAGTATCTCATGCGTTACTTTTCCAACAATGCGAATTGCCTCGCCCTGCACTGTCTGCGCCTTTCCGCTTGCGGGAACAAGCATATTCCGCAATTCTCTGAATTGCTCCTGCCAAGTTTTACTTTTAACGAAAATTCTCCCGCCTTGCATTTCCTTTTCGGGTATGGCAACATCAAATAATTTATAAAGTTCATTCAGCGCAGAACTAAATTCGTTTTTGCTCTGCTCGCTCATTTCCGCAAATCTCTCGCCTATTTGCCTGACATAACCGACAGTCCTATTAGTCGGCATAACACCCGCTTTCATCAGCATTTTTGAAATTTCAAGCACCGCGGGAATATCCGAGCTTTCACAATGCGCAAGCGCCGTGTCAAGCAGATTTTTCCCGTCAGCGTCACCCATGACATCAACTGACGCGTTAAATTCCAGCAAGTTTTTTACCGCCTGCGCGTCACCCGATAAACACGCGCCCGCAATAGCTGTTCCCCTATACGAAACCGCAACATAATTCACGTCCGCGCCGTTATCCAAAAGGCATTTGAGGTTGTCCTTATTAGCAGAGTGAAATTTAACCGCGGGATAACCAAACCCGCAGTCCGCATTTGTCTCCAAACCGTTATCAATCAAAAATTGAATATGACAAGGCTTTAAATTGCTGTAAGAAAAGGCGTTGCAGGTAGTTTTTCCTTTGTTGGTCGCAGTTATCTCGCACTTTTCAAAAACCTGCTTGAATTTGTCCATATCCCCGCTGTCAATTATATCGCCGAAATTATCGGGCAGTGTTTTTCGCTTAGCCATTTTTGCTCCTTTAGAAATAACTTTATTTGCTATATTAAACAATAAATTCGCAAGGCATTAAAATCTATAATAATCGCTCTGCAATTATTATAACATATTTTGAGCGATTTTTCAACTACAATTTTTACAGTTTCAAACACGTTTCAGCTTTTAAAATCCAAGTTTTCTGTCTAAAATTTTTGTGTATATTTAATAAGATTTGTCAACAAACGCGCTTTTTTCGGTTGAAAACATGTTCCCCTGCGCAGGATATTTAGTTAATCAAGCATACTAATCTGTAAGTTAATTACAATGTTTCCTGATATTAACATGCTGTAACCGACACTTTTCACAATTACGCCTATCAATTTCTGTGCACTATCAACAAAAATATTTTTGCCTAATACGTCAAAAACCCGGTGCATAATTTGTCTATATTCACAAGATGAAGTTTAAAAACAGGGCTGAAGCAATTCGCCAAGCGGGCTGACAGACTTGGAAAATAACGGTAAATGAATTGCGCGCCAATGAATTTTTCAGGTTGTTTTCAACACTCCTAAATCATTCAAATAACTTTTGGCGTTTTTGATATTTTAAAAATGAAAAAAGCTTCTGAACCTGCTTACAGAAAGCTTTTAGATGAATTTTATGATAATAGTTTGCTCACATAATTATTATATTAAATCAACTGATTTGGCTTGAACACTGAATATACCAATAGTGAAAAATACATAAAATTTTGTCGGATTATTTAACATTTAAGCCAAAATTTATTCTGTATGATTGCACAAATGCCCAAAAATCGCGTCGTTGAGCCATTTGGCTCTCAAACGCAATTTTTGGGCATATTGATTTGAAATTTAAAACATGTTATACTTAACATATTAAACCAATAAAAAGATTTTGATTATCCAAATCTTAACATTGCTGTTGAGGATTTGCGCGGGTGCTTTCGGCAACATTTGTGACAATTCCACGCTAAGTCAGCAATCGACAGCTAGTAAAAACAAAGGAGCAAAAAATGATTATAACAGAAGTTAATGAAAACCAAAAATTAAAACAAAAATTCGCTGTTCTTGTCCGTGAAAAGCGCGTTAATAGCCACATTACGCAGGAACACCTTGCGGAAGTTGTTGAAATCAGCGAGGTTTATTTGAGGAAAATTGAAACGGGCAAGGCAACGCCAAACTG